>JBDHTV010000226.1:0-3057 GCA_039808825.1 Bdellovibrionales bacterium
GATTAAAGCCGCGGCACATCCGCCGCGCGCCAGGTGTCATTGATACCCAGCTTCGGCGTTATACCTTTTTTCGCGGCATAAGCATAGGCGGCGCGAATCCGCTCGGGCACCGTCGGATGCTCGGAGAACAGGCGGCGTTCGCTGAGCAGTTCTTTGGCGTAGTGCCAGTCGAGCTTCGGTTTGGTCAAAATCTCGCGCATCGGCACCGCGACCTGGCGCGCCCGGTCGGGCAGATTGCTCGCGCGCAGCAGCGTGTGGGTCAGCTTGTCGACGCCGCCTTCCGGATGGTCGATGACATAACGGTCGGCGGCAAACTCGGCGCGTCGCGCCAGATGATGATAGGCCAGCTTCGTCACGGGCAAGGCCACCGCGATATTGATCGCGGCGTTGAGCAGCATATTCGCGGGCGTAACCGGCAGCAGTGGACTATGCCGCATCAGCGTATCCGCCACCAGATGGAACTGTTGCGGTGTCACATATTCCGCGACCTTGGCGGCCACGCCGACTATTGCGGCAGCGGCAAGGCCGAAATCACGGCAGATTGCCTTGGCATTGTGCGCGAGCTCATAGGCGCGATTGCGCTGTGCGGTTTCTTCGGTGACGAGATGGCCGGCTTCGTGCTGGCCCATCGTTTTGCGTTCTGAAGGCGCGAACAGCGCGAGAAATTCTTCCTTGAAAGCAACCGTGCGCGACCGCACATAGGTCGCGTTCGGCACTTCATAAATCGGGTCGAGGACCAGCAACTGCGGCGGTGGCTGTTTGGCGCGTTGCAGATCGCGGTCAAGATCGCGCTTCATCGCGCCGTAGAGCGGATGCTGCGGCGTGACTCCGTAAGCCTGCACCACAGGGGGCGGAAAGGTTTCCTGATTATGGAAGAAGTCCTTGTCACCGCGCAGCCGCTGCCACATCGGCGTGAGCAGCAATGGCGCGCCGGGCGCCACCGCCGTCAGCGCCGTCACCGCGAGCGCGCGGCCGAGAAAATTGACCGAGGTCCGTAAAGCCTGGCCCAGGCGTCGCGCGGTTGTTGGTTTGTTATCCGCTAGCACAGCGCTCATAATGCAATAACTTTAAAATCAAGGCTGCCGCACGCTAACACGGCAAACCCAACGGCAAAAATAAAATCACGCCCGGCGGGAAATACCCGCCGGATTTTAAAACAATATTACGCCGTGACGGCGCTTAACCTTCCGCCGCGGCGCGGCTGGCGCGCTTGCGGTCATTCGGGTTCAGGTGCTTCTTGCGTAACCGGATATTCTTCGGCGTCACTTCGACCAGCTCGTCGTCTTCGATATAGGCGATCGCTTTTTCGAGCGTCATCGACATCGGCGTGGTCAGGCGCACGGCCTCGTCCTTGCCGGCGGCGCGGATATTGGTCAGCTTCTTGCCTTCCAGCACGTTGACGTCAAGATCATTGCCCTTGTTATGTTCGCCGATGATCATGCCTTCATAGACCTTGGTGCCGCCGGTGATCAGCATCGGCCCGCGGTCTTCGAGCTTCCACAGCGCATAGGTGACCGCGTCGCCCTGACCGTTGGAGATCAGCACGCCGACGCGGCGGCCCTGCACCTGGCCCTTATAGGGCGCATAGCCGTGGAACAGCCGGTTCATCACGCCCGTGCCGCGCGTGTCGGACAGGAATTCGCTGAAATAGCCGATCAGGCCGCGCGACGGCGCGTGGAACACCAACCGCACCTTGCCCGCGCCGGAGGGGCGCATTTCGGTCATTTCGGCCTTGCGCTCCGCCATCTTGTTGACGACGGTGCCGGAATATTGCTCATCGACGTCGATGACCACTTCCTCGATCGGCTCCTGCTTCTGCCCGTTCTCGGACTTCATCAGCACGCGCGGGCGGCTGATGGACAGCTCGTAGCCTTCGCGGCGCATGGTTTCGATCAGGATGCCGAGCTGCAATTCGCCGCGGCCTGCCACTTCGAAACTGTCCTTGTCTTCGGATTCGGTGACGCGGATCGCGACATTGCCTTCCGCCTCGCGCAGCAACCGTTCGCGGATCATGCGGCTCGTGACCTTGTCGCCTTCCTGGCCCGCGAGCGGGCTGTCATTGACCGAGAAGGTCATGGCGATGGTCGGCGGATCGATCGGCTGCGCCTGCAGCGCTTCGGTGACGGCGGGGTCGCAGATCGTGTCGGCGACCGTGGTCTTGGTCAGGCCCGCGAGCGCGACGATGTCGCCCGCCTGCGCTTCCTCGACCGGTACGCGCTCGATGCCGCGGAAGGCGAGCACCTTGGTGATGCGGCCCTGCTCGATGAGCTGGCCGTCGCGCGTCAGCGCCTTGACGCTCATATTCGGGCGCACCGTGCCGCTTTCGATGCGGCCGGTCAGAATGCGGCCGAGGAACGGATTGGCTTCGAGAATCGTGGCGCGCAGCCGGAACGGCGCATCGGCGTCGACCGTCGGCGCCGGAACATGGCGGATGATCAGGTCGAACAGCGGCTTGAGATCGGTGCCCTTTTCATCGGCCTTCTCGACCGCCCAGCCTTCGCGGCCGACCGCGAACAAGGTCGGGAAATCGAGCTGCTCTTCGCTCGCGTCGAGCGCGGCGAACAGGTCGAACACTTCGTCATGCACCTGGTGCGGCCGCGCGTCTTGGCGGTCGATCTTGTTGACGACGACGATGGGGCGCAGCCCGAGCTTGAGCGCCTTGCCGACCACGAACTTGGTCTGCGGCAGCGGCCCTTCGGCGGCATCGACGAGTACGACGACGCCGTCGACCATCGAAAGGATGCGCTCGACCTCGCCGCCGAAATCGGCGTGGCCCGGCGTGTCGACGATATTGATGCGCGTGCCGTGCCAGTCGATCGACGTGCACTTGGCGAGAATGGTGATGCCGCGTTCTTTTTCGAGATCGTTGCTGTCCATCACGCGTTCGGCGACTTTTTCATTCGCGCGGAACACGCCGGATTGGCGCAGCATGGCATCGACCAGCGTGGTCTTGCCATGGTCAACGTGGGCAATAATCGCAATATTCCGCAATTCCATGATACGGCTTCCATTTCATCGTTGTCGCTGTTGCCGGAGCATCATGCTCCGTAGCGGGGT
>JBDHTV010000227.1:0-3056 GCA_039808825.1 Bdellovibrionales bacterium
TCGACGCCAGCACCCGCTTCAAGGCCATTCTGGCCGAAAAGCAGCCGGACCTGCTGCATACCCATCTGATCGACGGCATGTCCGCCGTGCTGTGGCGGCGCGCGCGGCAAGCGGGCATTCCCGTGCTGCACACCGCCCATGACTATCACCTGCTCTGCCCGCGCGCTTTTATGCTGACGCGTTCGATGGCGCTCTGCACCAAGCCGCAGGTCGGCTGCCGGGTCTATCGCCACTGGCATCTGCATACGGCGAGCGATGTCGACCTGTTTACCAGCCCGTCGCAATTCCTCATCAACAAGCATCTGGAAAATGGGCTCAAAGCCCGTGCTACCGGCGTCATCCGCAACGGCATTCCGCTGCCACAGAGCACGAAAGCCGCGCGCGACCCCGGCGCGCCGCTGCGCTTCCTGTTTCCGGCCCGTTTGACCGTCGAAAAAGGTTGCGAAGTCGTACTCGCCGCCTTGCAGCACCTGCCTGCCGATCTGAATTTTGAACTCACGGTCGTCGGCAAGGGCGCGCTGGCAGACAAATTTACCGCCGCCGCGGCGCAGGACAAGCGCCTGCGTTTTCTCGGCTATGTTTCAGGCGAGCAGAAGACGCAGATCTTCAGCCAGTCCGACTGCCTGATTATCCCCTCATTGTGGTACGAAAACGCGCCGGTCGTGATCGTCGAAGCCGCGGCCTATGGCATGGGCGTCATTGGCAGCCGCATCGGCGCCATTCCGGAATTCGTCAAGGATCAGGAAACCGGCCTGTTGTTCGAGCCTGGCAACCCGCAGGCGCTCGCCGCCGCGATGACCGAACTGATCCGTAACCCGCAGCGCCTGCCGCAATTCGCTGCCAACGCGCAGCCCCTGCTCGCCGAATGCACCGTCGACCGCATGGTGACGAACTACGATAACGCCTATCAGACATTGCTGAGCCGGCGCGCCGCCTGAGCCGGAAGTTAACGGAATACGAAATTGCCGTCTGGGCATTGATGCTTGCTTTATGTTTTCAGCCCACAAACCGAATATGCGGCACGTAAATTTTTTGGCGACCATGTTTTGCTATGGTCAGACCGGCCCGCACCGCTAACCGGCGCGGAGCCACTACATCGGGGAGATGACAATGCAACGGACTTTGCGCGCGGCCCTGTTCGGCACAGGCCTGCTGATGGCTTTCCCGGCTCAAGCCGCAACGCTGATCAACACGCAGGCGTTTCTCGACCGATTTTTCGGCGTCAACATCCATCTCTCGAACTGCTGCAACGGCAATTACGGCTCCACAACGCAAGTGATCACCGAGTTGCAATATATCGGCGCGACGCATTTGCGCGACGGCCCGATTCCGATGAACGGACTGCTCGATAAATATCAGGCGGTCTATCGCGCCACCGGTGCGCGCTTCAGCGGCGCGATTGAAATGGGGTCCCCCGCGCGTCAGCGCGCCTGTCTCGATGTCATCCGCACCTGGCTCAAACAGGCGCCGGGCCTGATGAATTTCATCGAGGGCGGCAATGAGGAAGATACCGCCTATCCGAAATCGCAGGGCGCGACGCTGGCCGATACCGCCAATCTGCAGAACGACGTGTACAACGTCGGCAAGGCCGCGGGCGTCAAGGTCACGCAAATGAGCGTCGGGGCCGGTTGGGTGCCGCCGCTATGGGAAGGCAATTATAAGAATTTCGGCCATCCGCCCGCTGATTACGGCAATGCCCATGTTTACCTGAGCGCCGGCCAAACACCGACCTTCGCCCTGAAATATGTCGGCAATCTTGCCGCCTGGTCCGTGAACAACAAGCCCGTCGATGTTACGGAATATGGTATTTTCCAGGGGTCACAACAGTCACCGGCGCTGACGAGCGCCTATATGCATATCGGACCGTTCAGCTCGTATCTGCTCGGTCAGGCCCGGCTCGCGGTCTATGCGCTGCATGACGATTCAACACGCGCCATCGGCTTCTATGATGCGCAAGGCAAAGCGCGCGCCCATGCCAACTACTGGCACGTCACCTCCCGTCTGCTTGCCGACCCCGCTGGGCGCAACCTGCCCACCCGCACCGCCTCCATCACCTTCAGCGATCTACGCTCCGCCGGGACGGGCTCAAAAGGCATCCGCAATGTGCCGATGTTCAAGTCGGACGGCTCGGTCTGGATCGCTGCTTATGACGAAGAGGCCTCCGGCGCCGCCGACGGGTATGAGACCGTCACGCTCGACCGCTATTATCCAGTGGTACAGGTCATCGACGGCCGCACCGGCGTGGCCGTCACCAACCTCACCAACACCAACCGGGTCACGATCCGCTTGCCCGCGAATCAGCTGTTTTTCGTCGTGGGCGCCAACAGCCGCGTCAATGTGAAGCTATAGGAAACAAGGGCCTAGCAGGCCGCGCCGCGATGCTTGCCCAGCAGGCCGGCAAGGCGCTAGGCTTGGGCAGAATCGTTCTTTTGCCCGGATCTGCCCATGATGCCCGCCGCCAGCGCCATACCCAGCCAACCCATTCCCGCTATCGCCGCGCCCGCGCTCTATGAAGGCGAAGCCGCCTATCTCGCTTTGCTCGATTATGTGCTGCAGCATGGCGTGGAGCGCATGGACCGCACCGGCACCGGCACCATCGCGAGCTTCGGCCACCAGTTGCGCTTCGATCTGCGCAAGGGCTTTCCGCTGCTGACCACCAAGAAGGTGCATCTCAAATCCATCATCCATGAGCTGCTCTGGTTCCTGCAGGGCGATACCAATGTCAAATATCTGCAGGCGAACAAGGTCAGCATCTGGGACGAATGGGCCGACGAAGCGGGCGATCTCGGCCCGATCTATGGCCAGCAATGGCGTGATTTCGGCGGCGAGAGCCTCGGCAAAGGCAATGGCGTCGATCAGATCAGCGAACTCATCGCGCGGCTCAAAAAAGATCCCAACAGCCGCCGCCATATTGTCTGCGCCTGGAACCCGCTCGCACTGGCGCAGATCAGCAAATCGCCGCCGCCCTGCCACGCCTTGTTCCAGTTCTTCGTCGCGGGCGACACGCTGTCATGCCAGCTGTACCAGCGCAGCGCCGATCTCTTCCTCGGCGTGCC
>JBDHTV010000228.1:0-3025 GCA_039808825.1 Bdellovibrionales bacterium
TGGCGCTGCGATCGCCGCACCGGCAGTATTCATCAACGCCACGAAGCCGGGAAAGCTGGTGTCGATAAAGGCGCTATCGTCGATTGCTATCGGTTCCGGCGTCACCAGGCCCAACACGAGGAAGCTCATGGCAATGCGATGATCCATGGCGGTCGCGATGGTGCAGCCGCCGCGCGGCGGCTGACCGGTGCCATGAACAATTAAATCGTCGCCTTCAATTGCCACATGCGCACCCGCAGCCTTCAGCCCATCCGCGACCATCGCCAGCCGGTCGCTTTCCTTGACGCGCAATTCACCTAATCCACGCATACGCGTGGTGCCGGTAGCGCAAGCTGCCGCCATGGCGAGGACGGGGTATTCGTCGATCATGCTCGGCGCTCGTTCAGCCGGAACATCGACCGCGCGCAAGGCAGTGGCACGCACCCGAATAGTCGCGCGCGCCTCCCCGGCTGCCGGAGTCGGCGTGATCGTCAGATCGGCGCCCATTTCCTGCAGCGTGGCAAAAAGTCCGGTGCGGCGCGGGTTCATCCCCACATCGCGCAACGTGATATCCGACCCTGGGCATATCAGCGCAGCGACCATCGGGAAGGCCGCCGAACTGGGATCGGCCGGAACAAAGACCTCCTGCCCCGTCAGCGTCGCCGGGCCATGCAAGGTTATGCGTTGGGCGCCGTCCGTTTCTGTCCAGATGTCGATCTCGGCGCCAAACTGCCTGAGCATGATTTCGGAATGGTCGCGCGTCGGCGTCGGTTCGATCACGACCGTGTCGCCCGGCGTGTTGAGCCCTGCGAGCAGAATGGCGGATTTCACCTGCGCCGAGGCGACAGGAAGCCGATAGGTAATCGGCTTCGGACTCGCCGCGCCCATCATCGTGAGCGGCAACTTGCCGCCATCGCGGCTGATGAAATTTGCGCCCATCTGGACGAGCGGCTCCATCGCGCGGCCCATCGGACGTTTGCGCAGACTGGCGTCGCCATCGAATTTCGTCGTGATCGGCTGGGTAGCCAGCAACCCCATCAACAAACGTGTTGATGTGCCGCTATTGCCCATATCGAGCGTATCGGCAGGCTCGCGGAACTTGCCGACACCACGGCCTTCCACTTCCCAAACGCCGTCCGGGCGCTGAGTCACGGTGGCCCCCAATGCGCGCATGGCGGCGGCGGTATGGAGCACATCTTCGCCTTCCAGCAGGCCGTGAATCACCGTCTTGCCCTGCGCAACGGCGCCGAACATTAAGGAACGATGCGAAATGCTTTTATCGCCAGGCGGCGTGATGACCGCTTTCAGGCCAGTAGTTTTTCTTGAAATCAATGGCTTAAGGTCTTTGGCGGCAGTCATATATTGTTCCTTTATTCGATGCTGCGCGCACTATGCCGCCAGAGCGGCCTCGATGGCAAGCCCATGATTTTCCATACCTGGCGGCCTGGCCGCCGTGATCATAAGCTTGCTAAAGCCTTTGACTCATCAAGGATTCCGTGGCAAATCACGCCGCCTGAACTGGCCGATGGCCAGAATCGCAGGTGGTCGAGGCGTTTTTTCAGGAGGTTGTAGCGTGGCGAAAACGGAATGGGGCTTGAAGCGAGTTTGTCCTAGCTGCAGCACCCGTTATTACGACATGAAGAAAAACCCGCCGGTCTGCCCGAATTGCGGCACGGCGTTTGATCCTGAATCGGTGTTGAAAGTGCGCCGCCGCAATACGGCTGACGAAAAGCGCAAGGCCGCCGCCGCGGAAGCCGCGCCAGAGGATATCGAAGACATCGAACCGATCGAAGGCGACAGCGAAGAAGCCGTCATTGAGGATGCTGAAGAATTGGGCGACGAAGACGCCGAACTCGAAGAAGTCGTCGAAATGGAAGACGATGAGACTGCGGCCGAGCGCTAAACTGCATTCTTAATTCCAGGAAGGCCGATCCGATGCGCATCACCTTCCTGTGTCCGCCTGTCGGCAAACTCAATGGTGGCATCAAATATATCTTCCGCATGGCGGAAGCTTTGCGGCGCGACGGTTTTGACGCCGTGGTTTGCGAGCAGCAAAAGGCCCGGCCTGCCTGGTTTGCCAGCGATGCGCCGCTAATCGGTTATGACGCATTGCAGCCGCGCAATGGTGAAATCATCGTCTTGCCGGAAGATCAGCCGGAGCTGCTCAAAACATTGACGCAGTGGCCGCAGCGTAAAGTCGTTTATTGCCAGAATCATTTTTATGCCGCTATCGGCGCATTGGGCAGCAAGAGCTATGCCGATTTTGGCGTGACCGATATTCTTTGCGGCAGCGCCACCATTCTGCGTTACTGCGCCGACCGGCACCGTGGCTTGGCCATGCATTTGGTGCCCTGCGGCATAGACGGGAAGCTCTTCGCGCCTGCCCCTGCCCGCAAACCGCAAATCGCCTGCGTGCCGCGCAAGCGTGTGATCGAGGCGATTTATCTGCAGGACATGTTCCGGCACCAGTACCCACAATGGGGCGCGATCAACTGGCTGGAACTCAATCATCTCACGGAAACGGCATTGGCGGCGGCTCTGGGCGAAAGCGCGGTTTTTCTGGCGCTGTCGCGCCTGGACGGCTTTGGGCTGACGCCGCTGGAGGCGATGAGCGCCGGCTGCGTCGTGGCCGGTTTTACGGGCATTGGCGGACAGGAATATGCCACAAAGGAAAACGGCGTCTGGGCGGCTGAGGATGATTTTCCGGCCTGCCTGACGGCACTCGACCAGGCGCTGCAGCTGTGGCAGACCGCCGGACCGTCATTGCAGGCCTATCAGGCCGCAGCGCGCGCTACGGCGCTGCGCTATAGCCCGGAAGCCTTCGCGGCCGCTACCCGTTCGGCCTGGACCAGCATTCTGCACGGCTAGGCCGCCCGGCACAGTTAATGCGCAAACGCATGATTTTATGGTTTGCAGAACGGCAAAAGCACGCTATAAAACGCGCCTTCCGGTTTGCCGGAAACAATGTGGGGCTGTAGCTCAGCTGGGAGAGCGCTACAATGGCATTGTAGAGGTCGTGAGTTCGATCCTCATCAGCTCCACCAAT
>JBDHTV010000229.1:0-3008 GCA_039808825.1 Bdellovibrionales bacterium
TCTGGGACAAAATCCGCGCCTACAGCGGCAAAAAGTAACGGCCATGACGGTCAGCGCGAACGCCACGCCATCACCCGCCGCTTTGATCGTACGCTTTAATATGTTCGGCATGATGAAAGAATGGCAAAACAAGCCCCATTGAAACAAAAAAGCTTTTTCCTTATAATTGTATAGCTCTGGCCTGTTGCATGAAGGATTGCTGGATGAATCTGGTTACCTTGCCTCCAAATTATCGACCGACCGAAAAAGAAGCTTATATGAATCCGGTCATGGTGGAGTTCTTCAAACAGAAACTGCTGAGTTGGCAGCATGATATTCTGAATGAGTCGACCGAGACGCTGCATGACCTGCAGGAAGAAGGCGGTTTGCAAGAGCCGGATATTGCTGATCGTGCTTCGGTCGAAACCGAAGTTGCGCTTGAGATGCGCGCGCGCGACCGGCAGCGTAAACTCCTCTCCAAGATTCAGGAAGCGCTGCAACGAATCGAAGAAGGTTCGTATGGCTATTGTGAAGAAACCGGCGAACCAATCGGCATCAAGCGCTTGCAGGCCCGCCCTGTCGCGACCCTAACCATCGAGGCTCAGGAACGTCATGAACGCAAAGAACGGACCCAACGCGATGAACGCGAATAAATTTAGCGCAGCGCTGCTTTTATTGGCCGGCACGTTGGGAGTGCATGCGGCACAGGCTGAAAACACGACTATTTCAGCCGATAAAGATGGTCTGATCCAAGTCATTGATAAAGACAACTCTACTCCAACGCCAGCTAAGGAAAAACCGAAAGACATTACGAGTAATGATTATCTCGCGCCCACATTGTATGGACTGCACGAAATTCTGTTGCAATATCCTACATTTCAGGATGCACGAGCTTCCAATGATTGCGGGCTGAATCGGGAAACGCTGCTTACCGTTATGCAACGCAACCTGCAGGACCCGAACTTAGAAGTCATGCCCTTGAATGAAACGCATGAACGACGTGCGGCCCGCGCTGAACTCACATACGAAATTCACTCGGCTAGGCTTGACCAGTTATGTGTTTCTTGGATCAATATGCGCCTCAGTGATCGAGCAGCAATTATCTTGCCGCCAATCAAAATTCCGCGCGACCTGACGATTACTTACTGGCAGCGGTCAATGGCTGCTCGATCGCCAGTCGACCGCCATCAAACATCTGTAGGTGACGCCTTGGCAGCTATGGGGCGTCAATTCTTGCGCGATTTGAAGCTGGCTGAACCTGCCACTTATTCAAACGAAATGAGGCGTCCAGAAGCTACTGATGAAGAGCTGAAGAGCGAGAAGCAGGCCGAAATGCTCCGCACAATCAACGAAAGTGTGTCACACCGTTTATTAAACAAAGACTCAGGTGCTGATATCATTATGCCTGAAAAAAACGGAACCAAACCTCCGGAAGACATGGGCCGATAAAACCACTGGAAGTGTGGAAGCTTCCATGGGTGTATTTCAAAATGTCTTGATAGGCACAGAAGCCAAAGTCAGAACGGGAACAAAATGTCGATCAGCTGCTGCCCATAGCGCGGTTGCTGGATATCCATGACCTGGCCGCGGCCGCCATAGGTGATGCGCGCCTCGGCGATCTGGTCGTAATTGACCGTGTTCTCGGAGCTGATATCCTCGGGCCGCACCACGCCATTGATGCCGAGCTCACGCAGATCATAATTGACCACCATCTGCTGCTTGCCCGCGATGACGAGATTGCCGTTGGGCAGCACCTGTGTAATCGTTGCCGCGACACGCAAATTGACCTGCTCCTTGCGGTTCATCGTGCCCTTGCCGTCCGAACTGCCGGTCGAGTTCACATTAACGATATCGTTGCTTTTGACCGCGTCAGGCAGCCATTTTGCAAGCTGCTGCTCATAACCGAGAAAGCCGGTGAGCTTGCTGTTCTCGGAACCGGTGCGGTCGCGCTTCGTCTCGTTCTGAATATCAGCCTTGTCATTGATGGTGATGACGACGGTCAGAATATCGCCGACGCGCGTGGCGCGCTGGTCGCGGAAGAAAGTGCGCGCCCCCGTCTGCCACAAGGAATTGGCCTGCCGTACGCCGCTCATCGGCGCGGGCATCGGCATGCTGACCGGAATATAGCCCGGCCGTTGCGTCGGATTATCGACCGGCGCCAACGCGGGGGGCTGACCCATTTCGCTGATGCGGTCGAGCGCGTTGCACGCCGAAAGCCCCAGTCCCAAACTGCTTAACATAATAACACGGGCGATTTTACGCATGCGAGACTCCTTCTCCGCAATTCATCTTCAGTGCAGGCTGGCGAGCTGCGCCGGCCCCGCTACTTGCACAACGCCAGCGCCGAGCACCTTGGCTTCGACCACCCGGTTGCTCTGGGTATTGGTAACGCGGATGACATCGCCGACCGCGCCATCCTGCAGCGCCCGGCCCTGCGCCGTGACCTGCATGCTGGGTAAATTGATCTGCATCGTGACCAAATGGCCGCGCAGCACCACACGCGCGGGCAATAAATCCTGCGGCTTGAGCGCTGACTGTTCCGGCATCTGCCGCCGAAGTTCGAGCCCGACCAGCTCGTTCGCATTGCGCAGATAATCGCCCGCTCGCTCCGCCGGCAGCTTGATCCAGTCGAGATCGCTCTTGCCGATGACCGTCCCCTGCGCGAGCGCCTTGTTGAGCACGGGCACATCGACGACGCTACTCACACGCCCAGTCACGGAGACCTGCTGGTAGGCCGGCGTATCGACCGCCGCGAGCAGGTCAGCATGAAACCGCTGATTGCCCTTGTCGTAGGCGAAGTCATGCAAGGTAAAATCCGCTTTGTAGGCCGTGGGCAGATCGAGCGTCAGATTGCGCTGGTCGAGTGCGACGTCGATATCGCCCTGCACGCCCTGCGTCCGTAGTTGGGCGATGACCGCTTCGCGGACCATCGCCGCCGAAATGCGGTTCGAGGCGCGGCTGATGACGGTCTGATCCTCGTAACTGTCGGCTTGCCAGACCAGCCCATAACGCTGCGCCAGCTTGCTCAG
>JBDHTV010000230.1:0-3004 GCA_039808825.1 Bdellovibrionales bacterium
ATGGCCATCAATGCGCTCGTCGCGCGGCTCGGCACGTCCGATCCGGTCATTCCGGCGACGTCGCTTGCTGACCTCATTCCCGATTTCGGTCTGGAGAAAGTCTCGCACGGCACGCCGAAGTTTGAGCTTGCCGAATTGCAGCATCTCAGCGCGCGCATTCTGCACCAGAGCAGCTTTGCGCAGGTCGCCGACCGCCTCGCCGCGCTCGGCCAGACCGATATCGAGGAGAATTTCTGGAACACGGTGCGCCCCAACATCAACAAGCTGCCCGATGTGCAGGAATGGTGGCGTGTGGCGCGCGGTCCGATCACGCCGCAGATCACCGACAGTGGCTTCATCGCCGCCGCGCTCGATGTCCTGCCCGCCGAGCCGTGGGATACCAGCACCTGGAGCAGCTGGACGAATGCCGTGAAGGCCAAGACCGGCAAGAGCGGCAAGGAGCTGTTCATGCCGCTACGTCTCGCGCTCACCGGCCACGAGCATGGGCCGGAGCTCAAATTCCTGCTGCCGCAGATCGGGGCCCAGCGCGTGCGCGCACGCCTTGCGGGTCAGGCCGCTTGAACCATGCCGGAGCTGCAGCTTTATAATACCCTGACGCGCCGCAAAGAGGCGTTCAAGCCGCTCAACCCGTTGCATGTCGGCATGTATGTCTGCGGCCCGACGGTTTATGACTTTGCCCATGTCGGCAATGCCCGCCCGGTCGTGGTGTTCGATGTGCTCTATCGCCTGCTCAAGCGACTTTATCCGCGCGTCACCTATGTGCGCAACATCACCGATGTGGATGACAAGATCATGGCGCGCGCCAAGGAGAGCGGCGAGCCGATCAGCAGCATCACCGCGCGCACCGAGCAGGCCTATCACGACGATATGGCGGCACTGAACGCGCTGTCACCGGATATCGAGCCGCGCGCCACCGCGCATATTCCGCAGATGATCGCGCTGTGCGAAACGCTGATCGCCAAAGGCCATGCCTATGTCGCGGAAGGCCATGTGCTGTTCAACGTGCCAAGCATGCCGGATTACGGCGCGCTATCGCGCCTGTCGCGCGATGAGCTGATCGCGGGCGCACGCGTCGATGTCGCGCCCTACAAGCGCGACCCTGCCGATTTCGTCTTGTGGAAGCCGAGCACGCCCGAACAAGTGGGCTGGGACAGCCCGTGGGGCCGCGGCCGCCCCGGCTGGCATATCGAATGTTCGGCGATGGCCAAGGAATATCTCGGCGTTACATTCGATATTCACGGCGGCGGGCTCGATCTGCGCTTTCCGCATCATGAGAACGAGATCGCGCAAAGCTGCTGCGCCCATGACGGCGCGCCGCTCGCCAAATACTGGCTCCATAACGGCTTCCTCAGCATCAATGGCGAGAAAATGTCGAAATCGCTCGGCAACTTCTTCACCGTGCGCGAGCTGCTGGCCAAATATCCGGGCGAAGTTATCCGGCTTGTGCTGCTTTCCGCGCATTATCGCCAGCCGCTCGATTTTACCGATGCCGGTTTGCAGCAAGCGAAGCAAACGCTCGATAAATGGTACAGGGCTTTAGCTCATTCACACCTACTTATTAAAAATACTTCGACGTTAGATAACTCTACTAAAGATTTACTTAGCGATATGGGCATCGAACATTTCTTGTGCGATGATCTCAACACACCGCATGCAATAGTCTCAATTCATCAGCAAGCCGATCACCTACTCAAGCTTTGTAACGAAACTGAAAAAATGGACCTGGCTTCCGAGATAGGCGTTCGACATTCTAAACAGATTATTTTAACGCAATACATACTGCAAAATATGACGCAGTCCCTCGGCCTACTTCAGCAAGACCCGGAAGCCTGGTTCAAATGGCAGCCCGCGGGCCAAAGCGGCTTGAGCGATGCAGAGATTGATGCGCTCATCGCGGCGCGGCTCGCGGCGCGCCAGGCGAAGAATTTTGCCGAGGCCGACCGCATCCGCAAGCAGCTGGCCGATAACAACATCGTGCTGGAAGACGGCGCGCAAGGCACGAGCTGGCGGCGCGGTTAAGTCATGACCCAACCCGTCATCATCCTGACCCGCCCGCAACTGGTGGAAAATATCGGCGCCGTCGCGCGCGCCATGATGAATTGCTGTCTCACCGAGCTGCGGCTCGTCGCGCCGCGTGACGGTTGGCCGAAGCCGACCGCGTCCGGCTATGACGCGCCGAAGACCGAGGATTGGATCGCCGAACGGCTGTTCGCCGCCTCCTCGGGCGCCGATGTCGTGCTGCATAACGCCCGCGTCTACCCGGATCTGCCAAGCGCGCTTGCCGATCTCAACCATGTTTATGCCACCACGGCGCGCGACCATGCGATGGTCAAGCCGTGGACGACGCCGCGCCGCGGCATCCCGCAAATCCAGCAGCGCATCGCCGACGGCCAGCGCATCGGCATCCTGTTCGGGCCGGAACGCACCGGGCTGACGCATGACGATATGACTTTCGCCAATGAAGTGCTGTCCATCCCGGCCAACCCGGAACATAGCTCCTTTAATCTCGCGCAGGCGGTTTTGATCATCGCTTATGAATGGTATCAGGCGCAGGAAACGGCGCAGCTGCGTCCGCGCGCGGAGCCGAGTCGTCCGGCGACAAAAGACGAGTTGCATAATCTGTTTACGCGCTTTGAAACGGAGCTGGAAGCGGCAGGTTTTTTCACCACGCCGGAAATCCGTCCGACGATGGAGCGCAATATCCGCCACGCGCTGCAACGCGCCGAAATGACCGATCAGGAAGTTCGCACCTGGCACGGTATCGTCACCGCGCTGGTCGATGGCCCCAAGCGGCGGCGGAGTCAGTCATGAACGGTACGCTGGAAATTTTCCTTGAAGATGTGCGTGTGCCGCTGCGCGTCGGCTATTACACCAGCGAGCGCGCGGCGCCGCAGACTATTATCGTCAGCCTGATGCTGACGCTCAACGCCGCGCCGGATTACACCAAAATCGGCGAGGATTTGAGCCAGCTGCTCGATTACAGCACGCTGCATGATTATCTGAC
>JBDHTV010000231.1:0-3004 GCA_039808825.1 Bdellovibrionales bacterium
GCGCAAGGGCCGCTGCCGCCGCTCTATCAAGGGCTGGTGCAGGACCATATCAACAAGGCGAGCAATCCGGGGGCGGTTGCCTCCTTCCCCGTCGCCAAAGCGATGACGCGGAACGAAGCGCCCGCTGCCGGGCTGCAAAAGGAAACGCGCGGCGATCTGGTGCGCGCCGCCGGTATCATTCAGCAATATCCAGCGCTGCTGCTGACCTCCGCCGTTTATCAAGGGCTGCACCTGCAATTCCTGCATAACACGCAGAGCCGCGTGCAGGAGACGGTGCAGGAGCCTGAGCGTCGCGCCGTGTTCGGCGAGGCGATCCGGCGGCTAACGACCAATATCAGCAACGCCAACTTCGTGCGCTTCGCGCTGTGGACGGCGATTGCTTATGACAAGCGGCAGGCCGAAGGCGGCGCGGCGACGGGGCCGCTCGCGCAGCAGGATTTCATCGCGGGCTGGAGCCTGCTCGAGCGCGGTGGCGGCTTTTCGACCCGCCTCACCACCAAAGCGAAAGACGATCCGGAGGGCAAGACCGCATCGACCGTCGTGTGCCCCTATACCAAGCTCGGGCGCTCGCTCGCGGCGCAGGAAGTTTGCGCGCGACAGGACGATACGCCCCCGAGCCTGACCAACACCAAGGCTTTTGGCCTGTGGTGCCTTTACCGGATGCTCGATGGCGCTTCCAGCCCCACGTACGGGCCGCATCGCGAAAATCTCGCGACGATTGCGCAGAATGTCATGCCGCCGTCGGTGGAACCGAAGGGTCGGCGCCCCAATACGCCCGCGCAAGAGAGCAAGCTATAAATCCGAAAAATCTCTGTTGCTAGCAGACTATTTTTTCTGGGCTTTTATCTCTTCACTCTTGATAATTTTATCCAACTCGGCTTTTGCGCCCCGCCAATTCTTAGTCACGGCATATTGGAGAAGGAGTTTGGCTTCCGTGGGATTACTCACGTATTCATCAACATAACAGTGCACCAAGTATTTTTGGGTATCTACGTCCCCGTTTTCTGCCGCGACAAAATTCCAATGACGCGACTTTGCTTCCGAAAAAGCTTCGTCATAACCTTCCCCAAAAAGATAATACCCAGCCAAATCTCTAGCTGCTTTTGTGTCGCCCGCTTCAGCTTTGCGTTGAGCATCTTCGACTTCGCTTGGTCTAATAAATACGTCGCTTGGAGAGACATATTCAGTCTCAACGTGCGACCTTTGGGGAAGAGCTACCCACATGATCAAAATTGCTGGTATTATGACGAGAGCAGCCCAGACCGCTATGCGAGTTTTGGTCATAAAGCGGCTACTCTTTGTTAAAATAGGGAAGCTTGATCTTTCTGCTATTTAACACATGCTCATAACCATCTCTTATCTTGATCAGATCTTCATGCACAAATTTCAGGCATTCAAGAGCTTCTGCTCTTGTGTCCTCTTTGCTCAATTCTTGCACAATACGACCAATATTCGTGCAAAGAGCATTCAAACTATCACCTTGAAAGACAACGCCGGGATAGTTTCTGCCCGGCAGTTGCACAATGGCATAGTTATGCGGCGGCGTAAGTAAGTCAGCCCTCTTCCTGAAAATCATCTTACTCCTCCTCCCGCCAATGCTGCATCAGTACAAGATCATCTTCGACCACTGTGTGCAGCTCCGAACTGTAAACATCTTCCATGAATTCTATTAAATACGCGATGGACTTGCCCGTTTCAGCAAAGATCATCAATACGGTGCCATGCAAATCGGCTGGCACAGTCGGCGCAAGCTGACGTTTGGCGGCGACAACATCATATTCTGCAAACTGTGGTTGCTGTGTTTTCTGCATAGACGGCAACATATCAGGTGCAGAGGCAAATTAAAAACCCGTTCAAGCTGTGCGGCCTGAACGGGTTTCTATCTTTCGCCTGACGGCTATGCTTAGTGCCGCAGGGCTTCTTCGTCCTGCTGCTTCTTGGAGGTGGCGAGGGCGGCCTTTTTGGCCTCTTCCTCTTCCTCGTTCCATTCGATCGGCGTGACCGGCCTGGTCAGCGCGATCTTGAGCACTTCATCGACCGAAACGACCGGGATGATGCTGAGACCCTTCTTTACGTTATCCGGAATCTCGGCAAGGTCCTTCTCGTTCTCCTTCGGGATAACCACGGTCTTGATGCCGCTGCGCAGCGCCGCGAGCAGTTTTTCCTTCAAGCCGCCGATGGGCAGGACACGGCCGCGCAGCGTGATTTCGCCGGTCATCGCCACATCCTTGCGCACGGGGTTGGCCGTGAGCACGGAGACGATAGAGGTGGCCATCGCCACACCGGCCGAGGGGCCATCCTTCGGCGTCGCGCCTTCCGGCACGTGGACGTGGATGTCGCGCTTCTCGATATGGCTGGGCTTGATGCCGAAGGCCGGAGCGCGCGAGCGGACATAGCTTTCCGCCGCCTGCACCGATTCCTTCATCACATCACCGAGCTTACCGGTGGTGGTCATGCGGCCCTTGCCGGGCAGCGCGACCGCTTCGATCGACAGGATGTCGCCGCCGACTTCCGTCCAAGCCAGACCAGTGGTGACGCCGACCATATCCTCGGTCTCGATTTCGCCGAAGCTGAACTTCTTGACGCCCGCGTATTTCTCGAGATTACGGCGCGTGACATGCACGGATTTGAGATTCTTCATCAGAATCTCTTTCACCGCCTTGCGCGCGAGATTGGCAACTTCGCGCTCCAGGTTACGGACGCCGGCTTCGCGCGTGTAATAGCGCACGAGATCGCGCAGCGCATCCTCGGAGATGGAGAACTCGCCCTTCTTGAGGCCGTGCTGCTTGATTTCCTTCGGCAGCAGGTGGCGCTGGCAGATCTCGATCTTCTCGTCCTCGGTATAGCCCGAGAGGCGGATGATCTCCATGCGATCCAGCAAGGGCTGCGGCATCCGCAGCGAATTGGCCGTGCAGACGAACATGACATCCGACAGGTCGTAATCGACCTCCAGATAATGATCGGCGAAGGTGTTGTTCTGCTCCGGGTCCAGCACTTCGAGCAG
>JBDHTV010000232.1:0-2985 GCA_039808825.1 Bdellovibrionales bacterium
GAGCCTGGCGCGAGCGTGACTTTCAGGCCATCGAGCTTGTCGTTAAAAATCAACTGGCAAGCCAGGCGCGAATTTTCCTTTACATCGAAGGCACCATCGAGCATCCCGACTTCTTCTTCGTTCGGCTCAACCAGTTTCTCAACCCAATTCGGGTCGACATAGACATGGCAGGTCGCACAGGCGCAGGAGCCGCCGCACTGCGCCAGGATCGGCAAGCCGCCCTCGCGAATAATTTCCATCACGCTCCACTCTTCCACTGCCGGCAGGTTATGCTCCTTGCCTTCCGTATCCGTCACCAAAATATGCATGCATTTTCTCCGTTGTTACATTTGCAGCGACGGCTTCACGCCGCCGCCGATTCATTGACGCCCAGCTTGCCCTGCAAATCGCTGCTGCTGGTCGTATATTGGAAACGATAACGCCGTTCCGGATAAACATAGGCAAAGGCCTTCTTCGCCATCAGCGCCGCTTCATGGAAGCCCGACAGGATAAGCTTCATCTTGCCGGGGTAGCTGTTGATGTCACCAATTGCAAAAATGCGCGGTACGTTGGTCTCATAGCTCGCGGTCTCGACCGGGATGAGATTGTCCTGCAGATTGACGCCAAAATTGGCCACTGGTCCCAGTTTCATGGTCAGGCCATAGAAAGCCAGCATGGTGTCGCAGGGATGGTCATAGGCCTCGCCGCCGTCTTCCTTGAGCGAAACCGCGCTCAGCTGGCCATCGCTGCCGCGCACATCGAGAAGCTGCGCGATCTTCAGCTGCATTTTCTGTTCGGCAACCAGCGCGCGCATCTTCGCGACACTGTCCGGCGCAGCACGGAAATCATCACGGCGGTGCACGAGCGTGAGCGACTTGACGAGCGGCTGCAGATTGATGACCCAATCGAGGGCGCTGTCGCCGCCACCCGCGATCACCAGATGCTTGCCGCGGAACTGGTCCATTTTGCGCACGGCATAGAACACCGACTTGCCTTCGAAAGCGTCGATGGTCTTGATCGGCGGCTTCTTGGGCACGAAACTGCCGCCGCCCGCGGCGATGACGACGACCTTGGCGTCGATCACCGTCCCGCGATCCGTGGTGAGTCGCCAGTTGCCATCCGGCAATTGCTCGAGGCTTTCGGCCATCTGACCGAAATGGAATACCGGATTGAACGGCTTGATCTGCTCCAGCAAACGATCCGTCAATTCCTGTCCGGTGCAGACCGGAACGGCGGGAATGTCGTAAATCGGCTTTTCCGGATACAGTTCAGCGCACTGGCCGCCCGGCCGGTCGAGAATATCGACCAGATGGCATTTCATGTCATTGAGCCCCAGCTCAAAAACCGCAAAGAGCCCCACGGGTCCCGCGCCGATGATGACAACATCGGTACTCAGCGGTTGTGCTTGATCGCTCATCTCTTCTGTCTCCCGTCCATTCAGCCTGCCACAACCTGGCTTTTGGCTATTTCGTAAAACTCGTCCATCTTCTTACGCAGGTGCAGCCCGACCGGATCAAGACCCTTGGCCGTCAAATCCTGGGTCAGCTTGCGCAACACGTCGTCACTGCCGGCCTCTTGCAGGTCGGCGGCCAGCAACGTTTCGACATAACGCTGCGCTTCATCAGCTTTCATGCCCATGACACCGGCGGCCCAATTGCCGATCAATTTGGTGCGGCGGGCTTCGACACGGAATTTAAGCTCCTCGTCATGCGCAAACTTATTTTCGAAAGCGCTTTCCCGTTCTTCCATACTGGTCATGCGTCACTCCGTGGCGAAAATGGCAACAGCGCTTCTGTTTAATCAATCAAACCGTTGAATCAAGGAGTTTTTTGCGCGTGTGACAACGGCCACAGGCGTGGTTGCACCGCCAGTCGCCTCCTGCTATCTTAAGAATCTGGTGCGGGATGGCCGCACCTCAACCCCGAAGCCCATGATTGCAATGAATTTTCGCCTCACACGCCGCCGTCGCATCTACGAAGGCAAGGCCAAGGTCTTGTTTGAAGGCCCCGAACCTGGAACGCTGGTGCAATACTTCAAGGACGACGCTACGGCCGGCAACGGCGCCAAGCGCGGCACGATCACTGGCAAGGGCGTGCTTAATAACCGCATCTCCGAATATCTCATGGTTAAGCTCGGAGAAATCGGCGTACCCACCCACTTCGTGCGCCGCCTCAATATGCGCGAGCAATTGATCCGTCAGGTCGAGATCATTCCCATCGAAGTGGTGGTGCGCAATGTCGCCGCCGGTTCGCTCAGCCGTCGCTTCGGCATTCCGGACGGCACCACCCTGCCGCGTTCGATCGTCGAATTTTACTACAAGAACGATCAGCTCAATGACCCGATGGTTTCGGAAGAACATATCACGGCCTTCGGCTGGGCCGCGCCGCAGGAACTCGATGAAATCATGGCGCTCTCGTTGCGCATCAACGATTATCTTTCCGGCCTGTTCCTGGGTATCGGCTTGCGTCTCGTCGATTTCAAGGTCGAATTCGGCCGTGTCTGGGACAATGACGAGATGCGCATCATTCTGGCGGACGAGATCAGCCCGGATAATTGCCGTCTTTGGGACGTCAAAACCAATGAAAAGCTCGATAAGGACCGTTTCCGCCAGGATCTCGGCAAGGTCGAAGAGGCCTATCAGGAAGTCGCGCGCCGCCTCGGCATCATGCCGGAGCATGGACAAGGCGACAAGAACAAGGATATGGAAAGCGAATAATGAAAATACGCGTTGATGTGAATCTCAAGCATGGCGTTCTCGATCCGCAAGGCAAGGCGGTCGCGCACGCGCTGCAAACGTTGGGCTTCGACAATGTGCAGGATGTGCGTGTCGGCAAAGTTATTGAGCTGGAACTGGCCGATAGCGATGCTGTGGCAGCCAAAGCAAAAGCCGCCGCCATGGCGGAAAAGCTTCTGGCCAATCTGGTCATCGAAGATTACCGCGTCAGCGTCGTCTAATCATTCTCATTGAGGTTGCCATGATGACAATCTTGCGTTCGCCAGCAGCGT
>JBDHTV010000233.1:0-2975 GCA_039808825.1 Bdellovibrionales bacterium
TGACCTTCATCCAGATTAATTCCGTCGAGCCGCCGCCGATATCGAACATCACGGCATAAGGCTGATCGACATGCAGCAACGGTGCGCAACCAAGCATGGCGAGCCGCGCTTCCTCCGCGCTCGCGATCATCTCGATTTGCAGCCCGAGCAGATTGCTGGCCTTGGCGAGAAATTCCGCGCCGTTGCTGGCGCGGCGGCAGGCTTCCGTCGCCACGGCGCGCGCGTTGGTCACATTATGACGGACCATTTTGCGCTGGCAGATGCCGAGCGCCTCGAGCGTGCGTTCAATCGCGTCATCCTGCAGCCGCGCATTGCGGCTCAAGCCTTCGCCCAGCCGCACGATGCGCGAAAAAGCGTCTTCGACGCGGAAGCCCTGCGGCTGCGAGCTATCCGGCACGGCGATAAGCAAACGGCAATTGTTCGTGCCGAGGTCAAGCGCCGCCAACACAGGTGGACGCTTGGGCTCAGCGGCAGGCGCGCCGCCCTGGCCAGATGGAATTTTGTCGGTCACGGGCACCACGCATCAACAGGCTACAACATTGCATAGCACCTTGTTGCCCTGCTTTTGCCCAGGCGGCAAGAGGTTTTGATTTTGCGTTATTTATTAACCCAATCAAGGAAACTAATGTCCTGCAGTGCAGCATCTACCAGCATCACGATTTTACCGCTACGCGCGAACGGCGCTTGGACTGGCTTGGCTAGTGCTTCATCCCGTTCCAGATACCAGACTTTATCATTGTACGGCTTGAGTGCGATTTGCTTAGTCCAGAACATATCGAGCCAGTGAATGGGTTGTTCCAGGGGAAGTTTCGCGGCCTCAAAATCGTCTGTAAAGGTGTCGCGCTCCGTCTGCTTGCCGCTTGCGCTTTCAATGACGCCAGCCCGCAGGTCGTCAAAATACACTTTTGCATCCGCCTCCGGCGTACCACCAATCGCGGTTCCGTTCATCGCCCAGACATAATCCGTCATGGAGCGTCCGTCGAACGGCATCATATTCGGGTAGTCGAGGCGATAAGCGCTGAGATCAAACTCCTTGTGCAAGTTCGGTCCTGAGATCGTTAGGGAGACATAGTGGCGGGTAGCAAAATCCGCCACTGTGTTTATGCGGTACCAGGTGTCGGGCTGCAGCGAATGACCTATGTCGAGAACTACCCAGTTCCGCTCTTTGCTGGGAGAGCCCTGCTCCGTCGCTTCCGTACCCGCCGCAACCCAAACTTTGCCGGAACGCTGCAAGCCAACCAGACCCATCCAGTCACCACCCGCGAGGTGATGCGGCGCATGCATACCGTCAAGATATTCCTGATCGACACCAAAAATTACGCTGTCTGCAAGCGTTGGTGAGAAGCGGACTTGTGCCTCAACAAATGCTTCTGTCGGCGTACTCAGCCACTCTTGTATTGCTGTTTCCTGCTTCTGAAAAGCGACAACGCCGCTTAAACGAGAATTCCTTGCCTGAGCTGGCAAGGCCAAAGCTATCAGTATTATGATTGCCGGCAGCAGGAAGCGCTTATTCGCACGCATTAAACGTGGCACCCGCCGCTGCCATGTTTTTGCACATATTTCTGGTGATATTCCTCAGCGGGCCAGAACGGCGCGGCGGGCTCGATCGCGGTCACGATCGGATGGGCATAGCGGTTGGCGGTGGAAAGCGCGGTGCGCACTTCACGGGCCACATGTTCCTGCTCGGCATCAAAAAAGTGAATAACCGAACGATATTGATGCCCGATATCCGGCCCCTGCCGATTGAGCTGCGTCGGGTCATGAATGGCGAAAAAACGCTCGACAAGCTGCTGGTATGAAATCTTGGCTGGCTCGAACTGCACGAGCACGACTTCGGTATGGCCGGTCGTGCCACTGCAAACATCATCATAGGTCGGACGTTCGGTTGTGCCGCCGCTATAGCCAACTTGCGTGGCCGTGACGCCCGGCGTTTCAAGGAACGCCTGCTCAACGCCCCAGAAGCATCCTGCTCCGAACATTGCCTGCTGCACTGCGCCTGCATTCGCCATTGTTCACGCTCCCGAATCTTTTTATTGGCCGGTGACCGGCACGCATTTGACTACACGACCCTCGATCTTGAGCGCAAGTTCGCCGCGTTTCAAGGCCTGTGCCTGCTTGCCGAACAATTCATAGCGCCAGCCCTGCATGGCGGGCACATCCGGCTTGTCGAACGCGGCGATAAGATCGAGCTCGTCACTGCTGGCCACGAGCCGGCTGGCGACACCATGCTCTTCCGCCACCTGTTTGAGCAGCACACGCAAGAGGTCAACCACCGGGCCGATATTATTTGGTAAGTGCGGATGCTTTTCCTTGTGCTGTGGCAGCGCCTTGTTTTGCTGCGCCTGCGTTACAACGGCGAGAATTTCCTGACCATGCTTGCCCTCGGCAAAGCCCTGGCTCAGGCCCCGAATCCGGGCGAGTGCCGCCGTATCGCGCGGCGGGTGATGTGCGATTTCCAGCAAGGCCTCATCGCGCAACACGCGGCTGCGGGGGATATCATGCGCTTGCGCGATGGTCTCGCGCCAGGCGGCGAGCGCCTGCACCATGGCCAGCACGGCGGGCTTTTCATGCCGCAGCTTGAGCCGCTCCCAGGCACGTTCCGGCGTCGTCAGATAGATATCCGGGTCGAGTAGCGCGTCCATCTCGTCGTCGAGCCAACTGCCGCGGTCGCTCGCGACAATCTGCGCCATCAGGCGGCTATAGACGATGCGCAGATGCGTCACGTCGCCCAGCGCATAAACCACCTGCTTTTCGGTCAGCGGGCGCGCCGACCAATCGGTAAAGCGGCTGGACTTATCAATTTTGGCATCGGCCAGTTTGGCGCACAGCGTTTCGTAGCTCACGGATTCGCCGAAGCCACAGACCATCGCTGCCACTTGCGTATCGAACAATGGCTGCGGAATTTCGCCCATCAGGTTGAAGAAAATTTCGACATCCTGCCGCGCAGCATGGAACACCTTGATGATCTTCTGGTC
>JBDHTV010000234.1:0-2944 GCA_039808825.1 Bdellovibrionales bacterium
ATGGGCTGGGCCGATAAGGTCCGGCGGCTCAAGGTGCGCGCCAATGCCGAAACGCCGCTCGATGCGCGCGTGGCGCGCCAGTTCGGCGCGGAAGGCATCGGGCTGTGCCGCACGGAACATATGTTCTTCGATGCCGACCGCATCATCGCGATGCGTGAAATGATCGTGGCGCAGGATGAGGCGGGGCGCCGTGCCGCGCTCGCCAAGCTGGAGCCGATGCAACGGCAGGATTTCATCGAGCTCTTCACCATCATGGCCGGGCTGCCGGTTACGATCCGACTACTCGATCCGCCGCTGCATGAATTCCTGCCCAAGTCGCCCGGCGAAATTGAAGATGTCGCGAAGGCGGCGGGCGTGACGGTCGCACAGGTCGAAACGCGCGCGGCGCAGCTGCATGAATCGAACCCGATGCTGGGGCATCGCGGCTGCCGCCTCGGCATCACTTTCCCGGAAATCTATGCGATGCAGGCGCGCGCCATCTTCACCGCCGCGCTCGCGGTGCGCCAGAAGACTGGCAACAGTGTGGTGCCGGAAGTCATGATTCCTCTGATCGCGACCAAGAAGGAGCTTGATATCCTGAAGGCCGTGATCGATGCCGAAGCGGCGGAAGTCATGCGTGCCAGCAATATGCGGCTGACGTACCATATCGGCACGATGATCGAGCTGCCGCGCGCGGCGCTGCGAGCAGGGGAAATCGCCGAAACGGCGGAATTCTTCAGCTTCGGTACCAACGATCTCACGCAAACGACGTTCGGCATCAGCCGCGACGACGCCGCGTTGTTCCTTGGCGACTATCAACGCCAGGGCATCTTCGAGCACGATCCGTTCGTGACGCTCGATCAGGAAGGCGTCGGCGAGCTGATTGGGCTGGCGCTGGAGCGAGGGCGGGCAAAGCGCGCTGATCTCAAACTTGGTATTTGCGGCGAGCATGGCGGCGATCCGGCGAGCGTGAAGTTCTGCCACAAGACTGGGCTCGATTATGTGTCCTGTTCGCCATACCGCGTGCCGATTGCCCGCCTTGCCGCGGCGCAAGGCGCGCTGGCTGAAAAGGCGGCGCAAGAGCAACGGCGCAGCGCGGCATAAGAAGGCGGAGCGGCGATGGGCACAAAATTGATCGGTATTATTTTAAGCCTAATGAAATGCGCCCTGATCGCCTATGTGATCATTGTCTGCGGTATGTTTGTCTTTCAACGGCATCTGTTGTATTTTCCTGACAAGCAGGCTTTTGATGTCAGGAGTTTCGGCGTCAAAGAGCCTTTCACACCGATGGCGGTTCAGATCGAAGACAATTTGGTGGCTACTAGTTGGTATAAGCCTGCGGAAGATCAGCCTAAACCCGTCATCGTTTTTATGCATGGGAACGGCGGGCATTTCGCTTATCGGGAGCAACGTATCATACCGATGCTGAGCGCAGGCTATGGCGTCGCGCTGGTGGGATACCCTGGCTACGAGGGTAACGCTGGCAGCCCAACGGAAATACGGCTTTACCAGGCCGCGCGTGGCGTACTCGGCGCACTGATCAAACAGGGCATCGCTCCTGAACGTCTCATTCTGCATGGCGAGTCTCTCGGCACGGCCGTAGCGGTTCAAATGGCGACCGAATTTCCGGTTGCCGCAGTTGTCTTGGAATCACCGCCTACATCAATAATCGCCACGGGAACATATCATTATCCCATACTACCGGTGCGTTACTTGCTGTGGGATACATTCGACTCCTTGAGCAAAATCCGGAATGTTCACGCGCCGCTGCTTATTATCCACGGCACCGGCGATACGGTCGTACCATTCGCGCAGGGCAAGGGATTGTTCGAAGCCGCCAATGAGCCCAAGGAAATGCTATCTATTTCGGGAGTTGGCCATGCCAATGGACTTTATACCGAGGAAGCGAAGAATAGGCTGCTGCAATTCTACAGCCATTTTATCCTAGAATAAAATGCCGCGCCTGTTGCTTCCGATTTGGTCCTTTATCAAAATACCGCTCTGTGCATACCTGCTACTATGTGCCGCGATATATATGTTTCAGCGCGCGTTGGAATATTTTCCGGATGCACGGCAGTTTCGTTCGACTGAATTCGGTATGGCCCACCCTTTCGAGGTCATACCGGTTGATCTGGAAAATGGGCTGACGGTGAATAGCTGGTACGTTCCGCCCAAGACAGCGCATATGCCGATCATTGTGTTTGCACATGGCAATTCCGGCAATTTTGCCTTAAGGGCTTTTCGCATTAAACCATTGCTCGAAGCGGGTTATGGCGTCGCCTTAGTTGGCTACCCCGGGTATGACGGGAACCTCGGCGAACCTACCGAAGGTGGCATCATGCAGTCCGCGCGTGGGACGATTGGCCACCTTGTTAAAGTGGGTATACCCGCCGGTCGTATCGTAATACATGGCGAGTCATTAGGCACTACGGTAGCTGTCCGCATGGCAACGGAATTTCCCGTCGCTGGGGTGTCGTTGGAAGCGCCGCCGGCTTCGATGGCCGATGTCCTGCTTGTCAGTTATCCGTTCTTGCCGTCACGTTGGCCTATTTATGATAAATTTGATTCCTTAAGCAGAATAAAGCAGATTCACGCGTCGCTGCTTATCATCCACGGCACCGGCGATACGGTCGTGCCCTTCGAGCAGGGTAAGGCGCTGTTTGCGGCGGCGAACGAACCAAAAGAAGCGTTGTTCATTCCCGGCGCCAATCATGGCTATGGCCTTTACACGGAAGAGGCCAAAGAAAACTGTTGCAGTTCTACCGCCGCTTTGTTCACTAGGTCTTGGCTGGCACCCAGTTCGGGACATGCGCATCAAGCTCGATTGCGCCTGCCGTCAGCGTCGCGTGGCTTGCTGCCAGCTCGGTCTTGAGCAAGGCGATGCCATGCGCGCCCAGCGATGAACGCATGACGCCCGCTTCCTGTCCATTATGATAGAGCAAGGTGCCGGGCTCCGGGCAGGGGC
>JBDHTV010000235.1:0-2941 GCA_039808825.1 Bdellovibrionales bacterium
CAGTTTAGCCAGATAACAAACTGGGTAGCTAATGATGGAGCAGCTACTATTCATTTAGTAGGTTCCAGCAATAATAATTACTACTCCTTAGAATATAAAAATATGTTGGGCGTATTTAATCTTCAGGGTTCAGATTTGTCTGAAACCATTAGAGGAAATGCGGATTCCCAAACCCTGTTTGGTGGTGGGGGTGATGACTGGTTGTATGGGCTGGCGGGCACAGATTGGGTTTATGGTGGGGAAGGCAACGATTTCATTTCTGAGTCCCAAAACGTAGGGAGTGAGTACAATGGAACGTTTTCTGAGAACTATCTTTATGGGGAAGGTGGAGACGACACTTTCGAGATAGAAGATTACTATAATGGCTTCGGGTCTACTATGTCGGGGGTGATTGATGGTGGCACAGGTAACAACTCTTTGCGTGCCAATGGTGATATTTCACATATCACGATAAGAAATGTGCAGAATTTGTATGCTCACGGTGGGATTACCATTTCGAATGCGCAGTTCTATGGCTTTTCGGCAATCAATATAACTGACGGTGACCCCATAAGAGCGGCTGACAGCGGAACGTATGATTGGAGTAAGGTCAATATTTCTGGCACGACGACCCTCTGGGGCTCTGCTGGGGCGGATGTTCTGATTGGTACTGACGATGCCCAAACATTTGTTGGCTCTGGTGGCGGCGACACATACTACACCAAAGGGGGCAATGATACTTTGAGTGTCGCGGACGGGGATATAGCTTTTGCCGGTGACGGAAATGATGCTTTCCGTTGTTATGACTGGTTGGGGATTCCCAACCAGTATTCGACATATAAGCTCTATGGTGAGGCCGGGGACGATACTTTTAACATGCAAGTCAATATGCAGTTCGGATCGATCATTGATGGCGGAACGGGTGAGAACACCCTCAATGCAACGAGCATAGATATTTCCCGAGCTGCTATTGTAAACATCCAGTCACTGTATGGTTTCAATTTTGCACTCTCAAATGCGCAATTCAATGCGATGGGCGCAATATATACAAATACCTTCTCAGCCGTTGATGGAGGCGTCTATAATCTAAAAGATAAAGCTGGGTTGCTTCCAGATATCGATTTCACCGGATCGTCATTTGATGACACGATCATTTATGGTGATGGCGACCATACAGTCTACGGCTATCTCGGCAATGACACGATTTATGCCGGTGCCGGTAGCGATGTATATTGGTTTGGACGCAACAATGGCGCTGATGTGATTTATGAAGATGCTTCTACTCCAGGTGCAACCGATAGGCTTGCCTTCCGCTTTGATGTCTATCGTGATCAACTCTGGTTTAGCCAGAGCGGTGATGATCTGCTTGTGCAGATTATTGGCACGAATGATAGCGTTAAGATCAAGAATTGGTACCTTGGGGATGTGCATCACATCGAGCAGTTCACCGTTTCAGACGGTAAGATGCTTGTCGACAGCAAAGTCCAGAACCTGGTGAACGCTATGGCGGGGATGGCGGTGCCGACCACGACGACGCTGACGGCGCAGCAACATGCCGCGCTTGACTCGGTGATTGCCGCCAACTGGTCATAAATGAAGCAACAGGCAGTGACATCATCACTGCCTGTTTTCATGACTTCTGGAAATAGATTTTAGCCTAGCAGCAGCGGCGTGGCGGTGAGCACGCGCAGGCCGGGCTGTTCCGCGCCTTGCGCCAGCCTTTCGGCTAGTTCGCTGAAATGGGCCGGGCGTTGCAGGCGGCGCGCGCCGATCGACATGTCCGCGGGGAAGGGAATGGTCACGCCCGTGGCTTTGAGAAAATCGCGCGCGAATGAAGCACAGTTCGGATTCTGGATGTTATAGGGCCAGGGGTTAGCCATGGCCTGCGCGATAAAAAGTTTGCCGCGTTCATAACCGCGGCGCGTAATATCGAAATAAAGATGGTCGTCGGCGCGATGGGTGCCGGGCGTCAGTTCGGTTACTTCGGCACGCACGAAACGTTGAGCGATGTCGGGCAGCGGTTGCACTGTACCGGGCTGATAGAGCCTGTCGCTCGGCAGTTGCGGATCGATCAAGCGGCCGTCAGTGCCGCGCCGGTGGGCGAGCGCTGTATAATGGTCATATTGACTGCGCTGCTGCCGATGCTTGATGCCAGTCACGGTATGCAAGCCGACGAGGACAGAGGCCAATGGTGCCGCCGTGCGCATCGTCACTTCCCGCATAGCAGCGCTCCAGTCCGCCTGCGGCGGCACGCGCACCCAGCGCGACTGCGCCTCTGCGGCCAGCGCCGCTTCGGCACGGTCGACATGCACGGAAACACTGAATTGCTGCTTCATTTGTGAAAACCCGCTCGCGCCGTCTTGCTGTAGGCAAGGTAAGATTTTGCCACTGCCTGCGTCAACTTATTGAAATAGTTTCATGTTTCTGACGTGGTGCCTTTGGCCTGCTGGCGGCGTAACCCCGCGCGGCGCATGCGCCAATAGCCATGACAGCCATAAACCACGGCGACGACGGCATAAATGACGAAACCATAGCCAATCCAATAGGCTATCTGCGTTTCGGTCGGGTAGAACAGCATGAGCAGCCCGCCAATCAGCGCCAAGGCCAATGCCGACAGGCTGGTAAAGAGTAACGGCTCAAAGGGACGCGACCGCGCCGCCATTTGCGAGACAAAGTCAAAGTAGGCCTGTTCGCCAAGCGTGCGGATAAACCAGACCTTGCCGAAATTATTCGCAGTGACGAGCAACGATGCGGTAAGGACGACGATGCCCGCGGGAAGCATCCAATAAGGCAGTAGCGCCACACCGAGCGTCAGAACAGCAAATGGCCAACGCAGTTTGCGCGCGACGGGGTTCGATTCCAGCAACAGGTTTGGCGTAGCGAGATAGGTGGAGCCGATATCGCCGATGCGAGCGAGCAGCAGTAGGCCCGCAACGATATGTTCCATCATCGATTGTGTCAT
>JBDHTV010000236.1:0-2925 GCA_039808825.1 Bdellovibrionales bacterium
CAGCTCTGCTTAGAAAAACTGAAATGTCAGATTAACGCCGCCGAACCGGTCGACATGACCGGTCTGGTTATAAAATTCGTTGGTACGCTGCGTGAAAGTGAAGTCGAGCCGGATACTGTTGGACCAGAACAGTGCCGCCCCAGTCACCAGATCGGCCACCAGCGGCTTCTTGTTGACATGCGGACTATTCACAAAGCTGTTGCCATCAAGGAAGATGTTACGCGCCACGGCACGGCCCTGGGCGCCCGCATAGATATACCAGCCGAATTGACCGTCGAGGCGGTCGGCGTCGAACCAGTCGGTCCCGGACAGGCTAGGGCGGATGCGCGAGGGACCATAATCCGCTTTCAAATTCTGCCCGAAGCGCAGCAGCAGACTGGCCTGGCCATACGTCATGATATTCCCGGCGGTCCCGCCCAGTTCCGGAATCGCGTCGATGGCAAGGTTGCCATAGAGCGGCTGCTGGAAACGCCATTTGCGCTCATAGGTCAGCATGATGCCTGGCTCGTTCTTAAGCTCGTTGCGCCAGCCCTTGGCTTGGTCAACACCGATAAACTGATGAAAATCATTCTGCGTGACACCGCCGAGCGCCCAACGGCCGATGACACCGCCCTCCAGCTCGAAATTTTCCAACGTGTCATGACTGTCATGCCGCGTCTCCTGCAGCATATTCACGCCGCCATAGAGCCATGCGGCATAAGGCCGGTCGCGCTCCGGCGCGACGACGCTTTGCGTATCGTTCGGCGTGAACATGCTCTGGCCGAGATGAAACCCGTATTTACGCTTGTGCGCCTCTGTCCCGTCGAAAATCAGGCCGGTGCGCGACAAGCCGTTGAAAGCGCCGTCCCAGAAACCATCGGGCGTCACCCGGCCGGAGAGATAGGCAATCCGGACGCCGTTCGTATAATGCTTGTCGTCCGGCGACACATAATAGTCATTCTCGCTGATGATGCTGAAGCGGCCGGGATTGCCCGCCTCGTTTTCTGCCGGTGGCGGCGCTGCTTGCGCCGGAGCGGCGCTGGCGACCGGCGGCGGCACTGGCAGCGGCGCGATGGCTTGATCGGCGGCGGCCTGATGCATCGGACTGATGATGGCAGCAAGCAGCAGCCAATGGAGGAAGCTCTGTCGTGTCATTTTCTTTCTCGTCCCCTGTTGTTGTCGCCATAGCCTGGCATGGCAATGCATGCTGCATGACCGCGGCAGCGCAGGCGGTTGCCTTAGGATTGTCATGCCATCCCCCCGATTGAATAGGCGATGCGGCCTTCGCCTCATTGATATAAAGCCGCCATCAATTTCGCAGGAAAATCAAGGCGAAAGCGCCATAATTGCCGCAGGCGAACGCTATCGAATCTTTACGCGCAAAATTCTCCAATGGCGCATCAGAGTTTTCTCATGAGTTCGTTATGGAGATAATGATGCGCAGGAGCAACCAGGCATACAACATGGCGCGCAGGCCAACGCGTGCCGGTCGGGTCGCCTTAACGGTCGCGCTCTATGGTTTGTCGACGGCAGCAGCAGCGGAGACTGCTCTCGCGTCGCCGGATACCGCCCATGGCAGTACGGTGAACGACATCGCCATCATGCACCGGATTCAGCAGGACGTCGGCACCGATAAAACCCTGTCGCCGGAAGCGCAGCATGTGACGGTGATTGCCCGCAACGGCAACGTGATCCTGCAAGGCGACGTGAACAGCGCGCCGGAGCGCGATGCGGTGGTTAGCAAAGCACAAAATATGGCCGGAACGCAGAATATCATCAACCAGATTACCATTGCAGGCAAAAGCGACAGCGACAATGCCGTGATGCCCTATAACCCGGCGCGCTGATCCTGCACGCCATGCGCCCACAATCCGGCGCATACCCACTACCCCCACACCACTATCACCAGCAAGGAGAGCAACATGACTGAAGATAATATCGCCGCCTATGCCATTTTCAACACCCGTGCCCACGCGGAGCGCTGCGTGAACGCGCTGCTTGAAGACGGGTTCCGCCAGGACGACGTTTCGATCTTGGCGCAGGAACAAAGCAGCTCCCGCGATCTGGCGACGGAGAAGAACACCAAGGCACCCGAAGGTGCCGCCACCGGCGCCACGACCGGCGGCGTGATCGGGGGAACCCTCGGCTTGTTGGCTGGCGTTGGCGTGCTGACGGTTCCGGGCGTCGGACCATTCCTGGCCGCCGGGCCGATCATGGCGACGCTCGCCGGTTTCGGGGCCGGTGCCGCCGCTGGCGGGCTGGCGGGGTCCCTGGCGGGAGTCGGCATCCCCGAATACGAAGCCAAACGCTATGAAGGCCACATCAACAACGGCGGCATCCTGCTTTCCGTCCATTGTGCCAATTCTGACCTGGCGCTCAATGCCAAAGCCATCATGGAAGAGAATGGCGGCCAGGACATCGCGTCCGCCGATGAAGGAAGTGCGGAACATCCGGCGATCCCACGCACCGGAACCTTATAACCGCGCGCACGCGAGCATAATCGAAGACCGCTCCCGGGCACGCCTGTGCAACGAGGAGGTGCTATCATGAGCATCATCGTCATCGTTAAAGCCTGTATGTTCATCATGGGCTGCGTCGCAGCCTATGAGACCAACGGCTAATCCCCGATCACCAACCGGCAATCGAAAACCCGAGACTCAAGGACATCAGGCTCAATGCCGCAATGTGGCATTGAGCCTGCATGACGAACACGCTAATGTACGGCATGGCCAGAACCAGCCCCAAGCAGAACAGCGAATTCGGCAACATCGTCTTGCTCCTGCAAGGCGGCGGCGCGCTTGGAGCCTACCAGGCCGGCGTTTATCAGGCGCTCTACGAAGCGGGGCTGGAGCCGAACTGGGTGGCCGGCATTTCGATCGGCGCCATCAATGCCGCCATCATCGCCGGCAATCCGCCGGAGCGGCGCGTGGATCAGCTACGCGCTTT
>JBDHTV010000237.1:0-2912 GCA_039808825.1 Bdellovibrionales bacterium
TTGCAGCTTGAGGCGCTGAACTGGTTCGGCTGGGGCCGGGTGGGGGCGATCCGGACGGCGAATGTGCAACTCATCATTGCCGATGCCGCGCGCAAGACCGACTGGGCTGCTTTCACCATGCCTTATTTCACGCTGGTGCGTAGCCATGCCAATGTCCATATCCGCGCGGCGTTGCAGGCACAGCTGGGCGGGGTGGCCGCGGGCGAGCTGACGCTGGATGGGGATTATCGTAAACGGCAGAAGCGGGTCGAGCTGCAAGCCAACTTCAATAATCTTAATCCGGTGCAATGGGGCAAGGCGCTGCCTTTGCCGCTCGCCGCGATGGTGCAGTTCGATAGCAATCTGAGCGGCACGGCGACACTCACGCTCGACGAGCAGGTGAAGCCGCAGGCCATGACCTTGAGCCTGCAGGGCACGCCGGGTACGCTCAACATTCCGACTTTGTGGCCGGAGCCACAGAAGCTGCAAGGGCTGCAAGCCAAAGCAGAGATCAATCTCATTCAGCATAGCGTCACGGTGCCGGAGGTGCGGGTCGATCTCGACGGCGTTAAGCTGACGGCGCAACTGGCGGCGGCGCCCAACGATCCGGCCAATCCCGACGCGCTCGCGGTCACGGCGCAAGCGGCGATTTCCGACTGGCCGCTCGATCGTGTCGCCGCCATCTGGCCCGCGAGCGTTGCCCCCAATCCGCGCGCCTGGATCGTCGCGAATATGAGCAAGGGAACGTTCAAGGACGTCGCGGCGGGTCTGCAATGGCAAGGCAGCTGGGCGCAGCCGGATGTCATGAATAATGTGCAGGTGCAGGGACGCATCGCGCTGGAGAACGCCACCATCAAATATCTCGATGGCATGCCCCCCGTGACCGGCGTGAGCGGCACCGCGGAAAGCGACCGCTCGACCATGACCATCCATGTCGCGGGCGGCAAGGCGGATCGGTTAATGCTGGGGCCGTCGCCGATTGTCATTAGCGGGCTCGATGGTGCGGATCAGAGCATCAGCATCGGTCTGACCGGCAAGAATGCGGTCAGCGATGTCGTGCGGTTCATCGATCATCCGCCGCTGCATTATGCGCGCGCTGTCGGTCTGAGCCCGGAGCAGGTGCATGGCACGGCGGAGCTTGACGTCAAGCTCGCGTTCCCGCTGCTCAAGAGCCTGGCGGTTGCCGATATGCAGATAGACGCCAAAGCGAAAATCAGCGATTTCGCCAGCGACCAACTGGTCAAGGGCATCGCGATGACGCAGGGCACGTTGCTGCTCGCGGTGGATAGCCATAAAATGAGCGTGAGCGGCAAGGCCGCTTATAACGGCGTACCGCTCGATACGACTTACCAGCAATTCTTCACCACACCCGATGACCCGAAGCAGCCGCAGGCGAGCGCGAAACTGACCGGCGCGCTGACGGCGGATGATTTCGGCAAGCTCGGGCTGAAGTTGCAGGGCATGCGCGGCGCGGTGCCCGCCACTTTGAGTTATGAGAAAGGCGTCAAGACGCCGACGCAGCTCGCGCTTGATATCGATTTCACGTCGGCCGGTTTCACCCTGCCGCTTTTGAATTGGCAGAAGGCGGAGAAGGCTCCTGCCAGCGGCAAGCTGCGGCTGACGCTTGACAAGAAAGGGCCGCAGCTCAAGGAGCTGACCCTTAAAGGGCCGCAGCTCGATATCGCGGTGAGCGGCACGCTGGAAGATAGTTTGCAGCCCAAAAGCCTGATCTGCCAGCCTTGCAAGATCGGCCGCAACGATTTGCGGCTCAAGCTCGATTTCGTGGCGGGCGAACTGGCGGAAGCCAATGTCAGCGGCGCGGTGCTCGACGTGCATGAGGATGATGCCGCGGACAAGAAGCCGGAGGCTGCAACGGCGGAGCGCAAGCCACTTAGGCTCAAGCTCGAGATCGGTAAACTTTATCAAGGCAACGATCATTTCTTTGCCAATGTGCGCGGCACGTTGCGGCGCGATGGCCCGGGATGGGGGCTGATCGATCTGCGCGCGGTGGCGGAAGGTCGTGTGCCGTTGACCGTCGTGCTCGCGCCGCAACCCGACGGCACACGCAAGCTCACGATCGCGACGGACGATCTCGGCGATGTATTGCGCGCGGCGGATGTCACCGACCAGGTGCATGAAGGGCGCCTGCTCGTGACCGGCAACAGCACGGAACGCGAGCCTTATCGCATCATGGGTAAAATCACGCTCAAGGATTATCGGGTGCGCAAGCTGCCGGTGCTCGCCGTGCTGCTCAACGCCGCCTCCATCACTGGCTTTGCCGACATGATGGCGGGGGAGGGTATCAATTTCGACCGGCTCGAAGGTGGCTTCGACTGGAACGGTCCGAAGCTCGGTCTTGACGATATTCGCACCGCCGGTGGCGCGCTCGGGCTCAATGTTGAAGGTATCATCGATTTCGGCGCGCATACCGCCGATCTGCGCGGCACGGTCGTACCATTCAGCTTCTTCAACAGCATTATCAGCAATATTCCGATCGTCGGTGATATCATCACCGGCGGCAAAGGCGGCGGTCTGGTCGCCGCGACCTATCAGGCCAGGGGGGCGCTCGATAAGCTCGATGTCTCGGTCAATCCGGTTTCGTTCCTCGCGCCCGGGATTCTGCGCCGCATCTTTTTCCAGAACTGAGGCTTGCCTGTCGGCGTCGCTTTGCTAAGGTGCCGCTTTCCCGATTCATGAGGAGTGAAAATGTCGTTGCGTGCTTTTTGCCTGGCCGGGCTGTTTTCGGTTGGTTTTGCTTTTGTCTCCGCTGCGGCCGCTGCCGATTGCAGCGCCTTGCCCGATCATCAGGCGCTGCAGCAGGCGCTGCGCGCGAGCGTGAAGCCTGCGGGCGGGCCAAGCAATGGCGGGTTTGATCTCAATATGTGGGCGACGCTGGTGGATCGTGACGGCATCGTCTGCGCCGTCGCTTTCTC
>JBDHTV010000238.1:0-2907 GCA_039808825.1 Bdellovibrionales bacterium
GGTCTTAAGTTCGCCCAATGCGGTCGGTGTGCGCGTTTCCAGATTGATCCGCGATTGCTGGGCGCTGAAGGAAGTTTGCTCCCCCTGATGCGCCGCGGCGCTGTTCGCGAGCGGCAAGGCATAAAAACGCGCATATGGCGCGCCATAGCCGGTGCCGACATCCGCGATCATATCGAGCTTGATATAGCCGCCGATTTTCACGGATGTATCCAAACCCGGAATTTTGAATGAGCCGGGAAACGAACCCTTCGTGATCAGTTCATCAGCTTTCTGCGCTTCCGGCGTGGTTGCAGCAATCGTACCGGCGCCAGGCGCAGCCGACGCGGTTGCAACCGCGGTCGCCGGGGTATCCGCGACAGGAGCCGCCTGCCCGGCCACAGGTTCCTCTGTCGTAGCGGTAGTCGTCGCGGAGGCGGCCTTACCCTTTTTCTTGCCATGCGCCAGGGTCTGCTGCCGCGCTTCCAGGCTCGCCATCGCCTTTGTCAGCTTGGCGATCTGCGCTTTCATGGCCGCGATTTCGGCATCGATGTCGGTTTCGGCGGCGCTAGCCGGAAAAGCGAACAGGCCAAAGGCAAGCGCCGAGGAAACGAGGAACGGAGCTTTCTTCATGATGCACCTATGGCGATAACGGCGACAGACATAGCGTGGAAGCAGCAGCACTGCATGTCAACAAAACGCAGGCAAATCGGCCATGGATATTTGCCTACTGTGGCGGCATGTAAACAGAAATGCTGCTTTGCAACGCGGAAGGCAGCTATTGTATATGCCGCCATAAGCCACTCGGCTTCAGCGTTTCATCTTTCGCCGCGGGCCTTTGGCGGCGAGGCGCGCGGAAGCTTTAGCATCGGGCACGCCGAGGTCCGCTATTTCGAGACGGCGGATTTCGTCGCGCAGCCGCGCCGCCTCCTCAAACTCCAGATTGGCTGCCGCCGCCTTCATCTTCTTCTCAAGGTCTTTGAGGTGGTTTTGCAGGCTCTTGCCGACCAGATGGTCCGCGTCGTTGGTCGCGATCTGGACATAATCCTGCTCATAGACCGAGCCGAGAATATCGCCGATGGCTTTCTGCACGCTTTCCGGCGTGATGCCATGTTCAAGGTTATAGGCTTCCTGCTTGGCGCGACGGCGGTTCGTCTCCTCAATCGCGCGCTGCATACTTTGGGTCATCCGGTCGGCATAGAGGATAGCCTTGCCGGAAACATTGCGGGCCGCGCGGCCGATAGTTTGAATCAGCGCGGTGCGCGACCGCAGATAGCCTTCCTTGTCGGCGTCGAGAATGGCGACCAGCCCACATTCCGGAATATCCAGCCCTTCGCGCAGCAGGTTGATGCCGACCAGCACGTCATAAACCCCGAGCCGCAAATCGCGAATGATCTCGATCCGCTCCAGCGTCTCGACGTCAGAGTGGATGTAGCGAACTTTGATCCCGGCCTCGGTCATATATTCAGTCAACGCTTCAGCCATCTTTTTGGTCAGCGTGGTCACCAGCACGCGCAAGCCGCGCGCCACGACTTGCCGCACCTCGGATAACAGATCATCGACCTGATGCTCGGTTGGGCGAATAATCACCGGCGGGTCGATGAGCCCCGTGGGGCGCACGACTTGCTCGACGAACACGCCCCCGGTACGTTTCATTTCCCAATCGCTCGGCGTCGCGGAAACAAACAAGGTCTGCGGCCGCATCCGCTCCCACTCCTCGAACTTGAGCGGACGGTTATCGACGCAGGACGGCAGCCGGAAGCCATATTCGGCCAACGTGGATTTGCGCTGGAAGTCGCCGCGATACATACCCTGCAGCTGCGGCACCATGACATGGCTTTCGTCCACGAATAGCAAGGCGTTTTGCGGCAGATATTCAAACAAGGTCGGCGGCGGCTCGCCTGGCGCGCGTCCGGTCAAAAAACGGCTGTAATTCTCAATGCCCGCACAGAATCCGGAAGCCAGCAGCATCTCGATATCGAACTGCACGCGCTCACGCAGTCTTTGCTCCTCAAGCAGCTTGCCCTTGGCCAGCAGATCGGCGAGCCGAACCTTCAGTTCTGCTTTGATATTCTCAATCGCCTGCATCAGCGTCGGCTTCGGCGTCACATAGTGGCTGTTGGCATAAATCTTGGTCGCTTCGAGCGTTTCGATGCGATCGCCAGTCAGCGGGTCGAAGGCGACAATATCCTCGATTTCGTCGTCGAACAGATTGATGCGCCAGGCGGCATCCGACAAGTGGGCGGGGAAAACCTCGATCGTGTCGCCACGCACGCGGAAATCGCCGCGCCCGAAGCCGATATCGTTGCGGCGATATTGCAACTCGACCAGCTTGGCGAGCAGCTCCTGCCGCCCGATGCGCTGGCCCTTGTTGAGCTCTGCCACCATCGCGGAATAAGTTTCGACCGAACCGATGCCATAGATGCAGGAAACGGAAGCGACGATGATGACATCGTCGCGCTCGAGCAGCGCGCGTGTCGCGGCATGGCGCATCCGGTCGATCTGCTCATTGACCATCGCCTCCTTCTCGATGAAGGTATCAGTGCGCGGCACATAGGCTTCCGGCTGGTAATAATCGTAATAGCTGACGAAATATTCGACCGCGTTATCGGGGAAGAAGCTCTTCATCTCGCCATAAAGCTGCGCGGCAAGCGTTTTGTTCGGCGCCAGCACGATACTGGGGCGCTGCGTCGCCTGAATGATATGCGCCATCGTGAAGGTCTTGCCCGAGCCGGTGACGCCGAGCAGCACCTGATCGCGCTCCTGGCGCGCGATGCCTTCCAACAGCGCGGCGATCGCCGCGGGCTGATCGCCCGAGGGCACATAATCCGATTTCAGCACAAACTTCTTTCCGGCCTCGGGCCGGAAAGTTGGACGCACCACATCGGAAATTGCCGGAAAAACGCCTGTCATAGCGCCATAATGCGAGGC
>JBDHTV010000239.1:0-2903 GCA_039808825.1 Bdellovibrionales bacterium
GGGCTGTTGATGAAGGTATTGCGGTGCATTCCACCCAGCCGCGCAAACTCCGCATTTTCGAGCCCAGGAATCATGCGGAAAACGCTCGTCTGCTCGGCATATTTGAGCTTGGTCTGGAACCCGACGAGATTGTAGAGCGTACCGAGCGCATTATCCTGCCGCAGCTGGATAACGGCATAGGGGCGCGCGCTGGTGTGTGGGTTGGTGAGACCGACAGGCTTCATCGGGCCGTAGCGCAACGTATCGATACCGCGCTCGGCCATGACTTCGATGGGCAGGCAACCTTCAAAATAAGGCGTGTTCTTTTCCCATTCCTTGAATTCGGTTTTGGGGGCTTCGCGCAGCGCGGTTATGAAGGCTTCATATTGCGGCTTATCCATCGCGCAATTGATGTAATCCGCACCCGTGCCGCCGGGCCCCGGCTTGTCGTAGCGCGACTGCATCCACGCTTTGCTCATATCGATGCTTTCGCGATAGACAATCGGCGCAATCGCATCAAAAAAGGCCAGCGACTCTTCGCCGGCCAAGGCGCGGATGGATTCAGCAAGGCTGGCCGCCGTCAGCGGGCCGGTCGCGACAATGGTTTGATCCCAGCCATCGCTATCGCCGGTCGCGACAGCGGCAGGGAGAACCGAAATTTCCTCACGCACAATCGTGGCCAGCGGATGTTGGCTGATGGCCGCCGTGACGGCAGCCGCGAAGCCTTCGCGATCCACGGCCAGTGCACCGCCTGCCGGAACCTGATGCTTGTCGGCGGTCTGCATGATGATGGAGCCACAACGCCGCATTTCGGCGTGGAGCAGACCGACGGCGTTGTACTCGGCATCGTCGGAACGGAAAGAATTGGAACATACCAATTCGGCGAAGTCCGCCGTCTGGTGCGCCTCCGTCTTTTTCACGCCCCGCATTTCATGCAAAACAACGGGAACGCCGGTCTGCAGCAATTGCCAAGCGGCTTCGGCGCCGGCCATGCCGGCGCCGATAATATGAACCGGCTTCACGTTATTGCTTGACGTCGGCGGCGACCTGAACCCGCAGCATCTTGGTCGGATCGTTGACGATGCCGTTGTTAAAGCTCTCGCCCTTCTTGATCATATCGACCGCTTCCATGCCGGAAACGACCTGACCCCAAACGGTGTATTGACCGTTCAGATGCGGCGTATCGGCAAGGCAAATGAAGAACTGGCTGTCAGCCGAGTCCGGATCGCCCGCCCGCGCCATCGAAACCGTGCCGCGTACATGCGGCTCCTTCGAGAATTCGGCCTTCAACTTCTGGCCAGAACCGCCGGTACCGGTGCCGGTGGGGTCGCCGGTCTGAGCCATAAAGCCCTCGATCACACGATGGAACGGCACATCGTTATAGAAGCCCTGGCGCACCAGTTCCTTGATACGCTTGACGTGGTTCGGCGCGAGATCGGGGCGCATGGCGACGACGACGCGGCCAAAGGGAATATCGATATAAAGCGTGTTTTCCAAATCCATGGCGGGCTTTCCTTTTTCGGCGGCATAAGCAGGAGTGGTCGAGACGGAGAAGAGCAAAGCAAAAAACGCGAACGCTGCCAAAAAGAATTGTGCTGGTCGCATGGGATTTCCTTTCGTTTCGATACCAGAGAGTCGAATAGCTTGAACAAATATTGTGCTAAAAAATGCAAAATTTGTCACGTGGAGATATCAGCGACCAGATTCCGGCAACAAACTTTCAATCGCGCTCGTTACCTGCGGCGACAACGGCGAGGTAAAAGGCAGGAACCAATCATACATATAGCCTTCCGGCGAGACGAGATATTTATGGAAGTTCCATTTCGGGCTGCCGATAAAGCCCGCCCACTTCCCCGCCCATTTATAAAACGGGTGCTTGCCGAAGCCGAAAACCCTGGTCTTGGCGGCCATCGGAAAATTGATCTCATAGCGCTTGGTACAGAAGGCTTTGATTTTTTCTTCTTTCCACGGCTCCTGACCGCCAAAGTCATTCGACGGCACGCCGATCACGACCAATCCACGATCACGATAGCGCGTCCATAATTCCTGCAGTTCCTTATATTGCGGGGTATAGCCGCACTTTGAAGCCGTGTTGACGATCAGCAGCGGATGCCCCGCCCATATGGCCAGCGGCATCGCGTTGCCATCGATGCCGGTAAATTCAAAATCGAACGCATTGATGCGTTGCGTTTGAACAGGTTCTCCAACCTGCTGCTGCTTTTTCTTTTTTTTGCTCATTGATGCACCGTATCGCGCGAGCTACTGCCCGTGCCGATGCCGCCCGATTGAATGCCGCCCAGATTGCGCAGATAGATGGTGAGCATAAAGGACGTTCCTGTATTCAGATCCGGCCGGTTGGTATCATCACGCGTCACCGACAGCCCCACCGTCGTGCATTCGTCACGATAAGTCAGCGTGGCATAGGTATTGCGCGGTCCGGCATCGCTTTTCAGGGCGCGGCGCTGTGACGCCGAGAAGGTCCAGTAAGGCATGAAATTGGTTGAAAAACCGTAAGTGATTTCTGAAATCGTGGCCTGATTATTATTAGCGTCCAGCCCGTCAACCGCCAGATACTGTACGGTCGGGCGGAACCATGCTTCCCCGGCAAAAGCGTTCAATTCGCTGTAACGCGGCTGGAAGCTGTCCTTATTGAGCCGGAAATTATAGCTGGCGCCGAACCACGGCACCGGGTCGGCATTCAGATAGCCGACCAAGTCGGATTGCTCATCGCGCAGGCCGGAGATTGGCAGAAAATCGCTATTCTGATTAAGCCGCGTACTCGCGCCCAGCATACCGCTATAGGAGCCTTTGTTGTCACTATAGGCGGAGGCGCGCACACCATAAGTAGCGCGTACGCCTGTTTCATACCGATCGACACCAGAGAAGCGGTTGACGGAAAACAGGTTGGTCGCATCAAACTCCGT
>JBDHTV010000240.1:0-2897 GCA_039808825.1 Bdellovibrionales bacterium
ATCGGTTTTGATATCGGTGGCACGAAAGTGACCGGTGCGGCATTGGCGCCGGACGGCGCCATGCTGGCGCGCGAGCGCTGGCCGGTGCCGGAGACATACGAAGCCTTGCTGGCTTTGCTGCAAGCCGGAACCATGCAACTGGCGGGGCAGGCGGGGGGCGGTCAGCCGCTCGGGGTCGGGCTTGGCATCGCCGGAATTCTTGACCATCGGGCTGGGGGCGTGACCCTTAGCAAACTGCGTTGGCTTGAGCATAAGCCCCTGCTGCACGACCTGGGCAGCCGCTTGGGATGCCCAATACGCATGGCTAACGATGCCGACTGCTTCGTATTGTCCGAGGCTGTCGATGGGGCGGGTGCCGCTTATCATCACGTCTTCGGCGTCATTCTCGGCACAGGCGTCGGCGGCGCCCAGATCGTCGGCAAGAAGCTGGTGACGGGGCCGAACGGCGTGAATGGCGAATGGGGGCATCTGCCGCTGCCTTACTATGCCGCGGAGGATGGGCCGCTGCATGGCTGCCATTGCGGGCGCGCCGGTTGTATCGAAACGTTGCTCTCCGGCGGCGGCCTCGTGCGCCTGCATCGCTTTCGGAATCCGGAAAGTCCGGCGCGCGCTGCGCATGAAATTGCGCTGCTGGCGGGGCAGGGGGACGTTGCCGCGCTCACGACACTACAACATTTCTATCGGCTGCTTGCCAAGGGGCTCAGCATGATTGTGATGTGCCTCGACCCTGATGCCATCATCATCGGCGGCGGGTTGCGCGATCTGCCGGGGCTATACCAAGAGGTGCCGGCCATGATCCCCGACTATTGTTTTGTCAAAGCGCCGCAGACCGCGTTTTTGCCAGCGCAATACGATGCCGATAGCGGGGTGCGGGGGGCGGCATGGCTGGTATAAAGCCGCTGGTCGTGCTGTTGCCGGGGCTGGACGGCACCGGCATCCTGTTCGAGCCGTTCACGCCCATTTTAGAAAACTACTGTGATGTGCAGGTCATCACCTATCCGACCGACACGGTGCTCGATTATGCGCAGTTGATTGATTATGTTGCTGCGCGCTTGCCGCGGCGGCCTTTTATTTTGCTCGGCGAATCTTTTGCCGGCCCCATCGCATTGCATTTGGCCGCCGCTGGTGCGGCGCCGATCAGCGACGTTATCCTATGTGTGACGTTTGCGCGTTATCCGCTATGGTGGCTGGCGCCGATCAGCGGCATCGTGAACAGCCTGCCGATTTATCAGCTACGGGAGACTGCTTTTTCCCGCTGGGCGATGGAGCGGGAACTCGGCACGGCATTGCTGGCCGATGTCGATCGGGCGGTGGCGGCCGTGCGTCCGCCGGTCATGCTGGCACGGATGCGCGCGGTCCTGTCGATGAATGCGACGCCGCAGCTTGAACAGATCAAGGCGCCACTCTATTACATGCGCGCGACGCGCGATGCCGTGGTGCGCTGTGGCGCCTCGCGTCATATGCTCAAGCCTCGGCCCGATATGCGGGTAGAAGATTTCCCGACCCACCATTTCCTGCTGCAAAGCATGCCACAGGACGCGGCGGCGGCGATTGCCGCTTTCGCTGCATCGTTGCCCGGCGCGATCGCTACTCCTTCGCTTGCGCGTTCTTGAGCTGGGCTTTCGCCTTTTCCTCGTCGAAATCCGGCAGCGGCGCGAAAGTGCTCGTGACATATTGGCCTAGCAGCTTGTCCGCGACATGGTTGTTGTTCAGGATATTGATGCCGGTATCGAGCAATTGTTTGAGCGCGACTTCGCCGCGCTTGATGGTCAGCACTTCCGGGAAGGTGTAGGCTTTGGCGAAGCCACCGGGCACCTTGACCTTCTTGCCGTTGCTCGCGACATAATCATGGACGACGCCATAATCGAAGAAAGTCACATCCGCCTTGTTGGTGACGACGGAGACAAGCAGTTGCGTATAATCCGACATCTGCGGCAGCGTCAGCGTCTTGGCCTTGGGAAAGTCGCGTGCTGCCAAGGTCTCGGTGATATCGCCGTCAATGACCGCGATGGTGATGTTCGGATCGTTTACGCTGTCGATGCCGTTCTCAAAGCGGTTATCATCTGCGCGCACCACGGGATAAACGTTCGTGTAGAATACCGGCGAAGTCATCAGCGAATTGGCAACGCGCGGCGGGTCCGGCCAGATCGACATGCAGAGCGCATCGAAGCGGTTCTGGTCGAGCGCTTCGACATAGTCGCCCACGCCGATTTCGAGCGTCCATTCAATCTTGAGTCCGAGCGCCGCGCCGAGCGCGTTCATGTAATCGTAAAGCGCGCCGCTCAGTTGGGCGGTGTTCGGGTCTTTACGCAGCAACGGCGGCCAGGCGAAGTAACCGCAACGCAGCGTTTTGGTGCTGATAACGCGCTCATAGCCGCTGGCGAGGCTGGTTTTGGCAGGGGCTGCCGTGGCGGCGGCCGTTGATGGCGCGACCGGCGGCACGACGGTGCGGTTCCCGGCCAGCGTGGCGAAATAAGCCACGATGAAAACGGCAATCAGCAGGACGAGACTGTTGAGAAACTTCATGGGGCAGCCTTCAGCGAAAAAGTTGCGACAGAGGTGAGTCACGGCCAAAGCCATGTTCTTTATAACAAGCTGGCACGAAAGCGCCAGCGCGATTGCGCCGATTTTACCTCTCGACGAGGCGGTGAAACGGCTTTAGATTCCGCCCTCGACCCTTCTTCAGCCTGTAATCGTTAAGGATTAAGCCGTATGTCCGATTTGTTGCGCGAAATTGACGAAGAGCTGCAGCGCGAGCGCATGGCGCAGTTTTGGCGTAAATACCAGAAGGTCATTTTAGGGGCGATTGCGCTGGTGATTTTCGGCACTGCGTCACATTCGGCCTGGAAGCAGCATAACAATGCGGCTGAGATCAGCCGTTCTGTTGCGCTTGGCTC
>JBDHTV010000241.1:0-2893 GCA_039808825.1 Bdellovibrionales bacterium
TTGCAGCTTGAGGCGCTGAACTGGTTCGGCTGGGGCCGGGTGGGGGCGATCCGGACGGCGAATGTGCAACTCATCATCGCCGATGCCGCGCGCAAGACCGACTGGGCTGCTTTCACCATGCCTTATTTCACGCTGGTGCGCCGCCACGCCAATGTCCATATCCGCGCGGCGTTGCAGGCACAGCTTGCCGGCGCGGCAGCGGGCGAGGTGACGCTGGAAGGCGATTATCGCAAGCGGCAGAAGCAGGTGGCGTTACAAGCCAATTTCGTCAAACTCAACCCGGCGCAATGGGGCAAGGCGCTGCCTTTGCCGCTGGCCGCGACGGCGCAGCTCGATAGCAGTCTGAGCGGTACGGCGACACTCACGCTCGACGAACAGGTGAAGCCGCAGGCCATGACCTTGAGCCTGCAGGGCACGTCGGGTACGCTCAACATTCCGGATTTGTGGCCGGAGCCACAGAAGCTGCAAGGGCTGCAAGCCAAAGCAGAGATAGATCTCATTCAGCATAGCGTCACGGTGCCGGAGGTACGGGTCGATCTCGACGGCGTCAAGCTGACGGCGCAACTGGCGGCGCAGCCTGCCGATGCCGCGAAGCCCGATGCGCTGGCCGTGACGGCGCAGGCGGCCATAACCGATTGGCCGCTTGATCGCGTTGCGGCCCTCTGGCCCGCAAGCGTTGCTCCCAATCCGCGCGCCTGGATCGTGGCCAATATGAGCAAGGGTGTGTTCAAGGAAGTGGCGGCAACATTGCAATGGCAGGGCAGCTGGCAGCAGCCGGACGTCATGAATGATGTGCAGGTGAAGGGCAATATCGCGCTTGAGAACGCCACGATCAAATATCTTGAGGGCATGCCGCCCGTCACCGGCGTGAACGGCACGGCGGAAAGCGACCGTTCGACCATGACCATCCATGTCGCGGGCGGCAAGGCGGACCGGCTGGTGCTCGGGCCGTCGCCGATCGTCATTTCCGGGCTTGACGGCGAAGATCAGAGCATCAGCATCGGCCTGACCGGCACGAACGCCGTCAGCGACGTCGTGCGGCTGATCGACCATCCGCCGCTGCATTATGCGCGTGCCGTCGGCTTGAGCCCGGAGCAGGTGCATGGTACGGCGGAGCTCGACGTCAAGCTCAGCTTCCCGTTGCTCAAGAGCCTTGCCGTCGCCGATATGCAGGTGGATGCCAAGGCGAAGATCAGTGATTTCGCCAGCGACCAGCTGGTCAAGAGCATCGCCATCACGCAGGGCACTTTGCTGCTTGCGGTGGATAGCCACAAAATGAGCGTGGCTGGCAAGGCTGCTTATAACGGCGTGCCGCTCGATACGTTTTATCAGCAGCTTTTCGCTGCACCGGCGGAGCCCAAACAGCCGCAGGCGAGCGCCAAGCTCTCGGGGGGGCTGTCGGCGGATGATTTTGGCAAGCTCGGGCTGACGTTGCAGGGCATGCGCGGCGCGGTGCCTGCGACGTTGAGTTATGAAAAAAGCGCGGCCGGGCAGGCCATGCTGGCGCTCGATACCGATTTCACGGCCGCCGGCTTCTCGCTGCCGCTTTTGAACTGGCAGAAGCCGGAGAAGGCCCCCGCCAGCGGCAAGCTGCGGCTGACGCTTGACAAGAAAGGGCCGCAGCTCAAGGAGCTGACCCTTAAAGGGCCGCAGCTTGATGTCGCGGTGAGCGGTGCGCTGGAAGGCAATCTGCAACCTAAAAGCCTGACCTGCCAGCCTTGCAAGATCGGCCGCAACGATTTGCGGCTCAAGCTCGATTTCGTGGCGGGCGAACTGGTCGAAGCCAATGTCAGCGGCCCAGTGCTCGACGTGCATGAGGACGATGCCGCGGACAAGAGGCCGGAGGCTGCACCGGCGGAGCGCAAGCCATTGAGGCTCAAGCTCGATATCGGCAAGCTTTATCAGGGCAATGACCATTTCTTTGCCAATATACGGGGCAGCGTGCGGCGCGATGCGGGCGGTTGGGGCATGATCGAACTGCGCGCGGTGGCGGAAGGGCGCGTGCCGGTCACGGTCGCGCTGCTGCCGCAGCCGAACGGCACGCGCAAATTGAGCATCACAACCGACGACTTTGGCGATGTGCTGCGTGCGGCTGATATCACCGACCAGGTCCATGAGGGCAAGCTGCAGATCTCCGGCAATAGCAGCGAGCGTGAGCCCTATCGCATCATGGGCAAAATCGTGCTCAAGGATTATCGCGTGCGCAAACTGCCGGTGCTTGCCGTGCTGCTGAATGCCGCCTCCATTACCGGCTTCGCCGACATGATGGGTGGGGAAGGGATCAATTTCGACCGGCTCGAAGGCGGCTTCGACTGGAACGGACAGCGCGTGGGGCTCGACGATATCCGCACCGCGGGCGGCGCGCTCGGGCTCAATGTCGAAGGCGTGATCGATTTCGGCGCGAATACGGCGGATTTGCGCGGTACGGTCGTGCCGTTCAGCTTCTTCAACAGCATCATCAGCAATATCCCGATTGTCGGCGACATCATTACCGGGGGCAAGGGCGGCGGGCTGGTCGCCGCGACCTATCAGGCCAAAGGGCCGCTCGACAAGCTTGATGTCTCGGTCAACCCGGTTTCCTTCCTGGCGCCGGGCATCCTGCGCCGGATCTTTTTCCAGAACTGATGCTTGCTTGCCGAACTTGCTTTGCTATGGTGCCGCTTTCCCGATTCCTGAGGAGCGTATGAATGTCGTTGCGTAAAGATTGCCTGGTTGGTCTGTTTTCCGTTGGTCTTGCTTTTGTTTCTCCAGTCGCCTCTGCCGATTGCGGCATGCTGCCCGATCATGAAGCGCTGCAGCAGGCGCTGCGCGCGAGCGTCAAGCCCACCGGAGGGCCGAGCAATGGCGGGTTTGATCTCAATATGTGGGCGACGCTGGTGGATCGTGACGGCAT
>JBDHTV010000242.1:0-2874 GCA_039808825.1 Bdellovibrionales bacterium
CGGATGTCTTTCATATCGACCTGGACGATGGCGTTGCCCTTGCCCGGAATGGTAATTTCGGAACGGATCACTACACAGAGCTTGCCGTTATGATCGACAACATGGCCCTTGCGCAGGGTATTGGCATTCACTTGCATCGTCTTGTCTCTTCAAATTGTGAAAGAAGCGGCGGCGCGACAGTCAGCGCCGGAATCGGCCCTCTTTGTTGTCTTTTTCCGCCCGAATGTCAATCATCGCAAGGTTTTGGCCGGTTTTTCTTGCGCTTTTGCGATTTTAACCAGCTGCATACCGTGGTTGGGGTGGCACCACCTGGTAGCGTGCCATGACGCGCCTGGCCCAAGCATGGGTTGGACGCTCAACCAGCCAATGCAAGGCCGTCGCCACGCAGAGTGACCACGCCGTGGCAATACTGACAATTGCAAGCAGTGGAATATTCCATTCGCATAGCAGATTGATGAGCACATAGCCGTGAATGGCGTGCACGATATAGAGCGGGTAGCTGATCGCGGCGAGACCATCAAACGGCAGCGCAAACCAGAGCGGCAGCAACGCGATACGATCACGCAGCGCATAGGCCAGCGTAAAGAGCAGCAACGCGTAAAGATAAGCCGCGTCCAACGCCAGCAGGCGCGGCTGGCCCATATCGATCAAGCTGCGACTGCCGATAAACAGGAAGAACAGCGCCGCCGCATAGCCAATCAGCCGACCGGTTCCCACCAATCCCCGATAATGAAAATACAGCAGGGTGCCGATCAGCAAATAGGGCAACAGGCTCAGATAGCGTGCCAACACCACGAGCGGCAACCCTTCCCGGCTCCACACAAAGAAAGGCAGCGAGGTGGCGAGCACGGCGGAGAAGAAAGCCAAAATCACCAGCGGTACCACGGCTTCGCCGCGCAGCTGCGGGGCGATCAGGGCGCAAAACAGGTAAAACGCCACCTCGACCGCCAGCGACCAGCTCACAAGGTCGAGCGTCGAACCGTTGGTGATATCCTGCACCAGCAGCAGATGACGTATAATATCCCAGCCATCCCAGCGCAGCGGCCAGCCCGAACGATGTGCCGCGAGCAGCAACATGAGCAGCACGGTGGCAAGGCTCACTGCGTAGGTCGGCCAGAGCCGGATAAGCCGTCCAAGCAGAAAGCCGCGTCGCGTGTTACGGGCGACGCTGAAAGGAATGACGAACCCGCTGATGAGAAAAAAAAGGCCAACACCGATATTGCCCCACATGCGCGGGTCAAGTGCCAACGGCTCAAACATGGTCTGCCACCGCGCCAACAACCGGACAAAGGAGTGCCCCAAAGGCACCGCGGGCAGCATATTGATAGCGTTCGCCACGCCTTCCAGCGGGCTATAAAGGAACGTCAAATAATGGTGGAGCAAGACGGTGAGCGCTGCAATGCCGCGCAGCCAGTGGGCAAATGCGACATGACGCTCCGACTCCGGAACCATATTATGGCGTCGGGTCCTGATGCGGCGGGAGCAGTGGCGCGGGATCGACCGGCTTGTTCTTGTACCGTACTTCGAAATGCAGCTGCGGCCCCTTCACATTACCGGTGCTGCCGACAGTGCCGATCATATCGCCTTTGGCGACAACCGAATCCTTATCGACAATCATGCGGTCAAGATGGGCATAGGCCGTAATATAGCCGTCGCCATGGCGGATCAGCACGAGATTGCCGAAGCCTTTGGCATCGCTTGCGGCATGAAGCACGACGCCATTATCGGCTGCCATCACCGGCGCACCGCGCGGCGCGCCGATATTCAAACCGTCATTGGTGCCACCGCTATTCTTGGGTCCGAAGCTCGACAAGACCGGTCCCTCAACCGGCCAAACGAAGCGCACATTGGCCAGATTGGGCGCCAGCGCGGCCTGCGGATTATTGCGGATTTGCGCCGCCTGCGGCTCGCTCTGATAAACCGGCGGTGGCAGTTCGCTCACGGCCACGGCATTGCTGTATTTCTGCGCGGGCTGGTAATTGCCGCGATAGCTCTGCCCCGGTACATTGCCGCCCCGCGGACTGCTGGCAGGCAGCACAATCTCCTGCCCCGGCCAGATCACATAAGGTGACGGCAAACGGTTCAGCACAATGATGTCGTTCATCGCCACATTGTATTTTTTGGCCATCGCATAAGCCGTGGTCTTGTCGTTCGCGACCACGCGCTCACCGGGGATGAGGTTGGTATTGGCCTGGAGATAGGGTTGATTACTGTCAAACCAGGAAGTGCAGCCCGAAAGCGTGAGCGCGACAAGCGCCAAAGCGCAAAGCTGTTTGTTCATTTTATCCGCTCCATCCCGTTCATGTAGGGCCGCAAGACCTCGGGCACCGTGATGCTGCCGTCGTCGTTCTGATAATTCTCCATCACCGCAATGAGGCAGCGGCCGACCGCGACGCCGGAGCCGTTGAGGGTATGGACGAATTGTGTCGTTTTTTCGCCTACGGCGCGGGTACGCGCGTTCATGCGCCGCGCCTGAAAATCACCGCAGTTCGAGCAGCTCGAAATTTCGCGATAGGCGTTCTGGCCGGGCAGCCAGACTTCGAGATCATAGGTCTTGCGCGAGGCAAAACCCATATCGCCGGTGCAAAGCACGATGCGGCGATAAGGCAGACCAAGTTTCTCCAGCACGGTTTCGGCGCAACGCGTCATGCGCTCATGTTCGGCTTCCGACTGATCGGCAGTCGTGATGCTGACCATCTCGACCTTATAAAACTGATGCTGGCGAATCATGCCGCGCGTATCCTTACCAGCCGCACCCGCTTCGGCGCGGAAGCATGGCGTGCGCGCGGTGAAACGGAACGGCAGCTTGGCACTATCAACAATCTCGTCATTGACGATATTGGTCAGCGGCACTTCGGCGGTCGGGATGAGCCA
>JBDHTV010000243.1:0-2872 GCA_039808825.1 Bdellovibrionales bacterium
TGCGAAGTTTGGGTGAGAAAATGCAGGTTATTCTGGCACAGCCGCGCGGTTTCTGCGCGGGCGTTGAACGCGCCATCGCGATTGTCGAAATGGCGATCGAGAAGTTCGGCCCCCCCGTCTATGTCCGGCACGAGATTGTGCATAACCCGCATGTCGTCGAGCGGCTGCGCAAGAAGGGCGCTGTGTTCGTCGAGGAAACCGATGAGATTCCCGAAGGCGCCGCGACCATTTTCTCCGCCCACGGCGTCGCCGAAGCGGTCGAGATGCACGCGAACCAGCGCGGCCTCAATGTCCTCGACGCCACCTGCCCGCTCGTCGAGAAAGTGCATAAGGAAGGCCAGCGTTACGCCAAGCAGGGCTATGAAATCATCATGATCGGCCATGACGGCCACCCGGAAGTGGAAGGCACGCTCGGCCGTATTCCCGGCAAGGTCCATCTGATCTCCGAAGTGCCGGATGTCGCCGAACTGCAGGTCAAAGACCCGGAAAAGCTCGCTTATGTCACGCAGACGACGCTGTCCGTTGACGACACCAAAGAAGTGATCGACGCGCTCAAGGCACGTTTCCCCAACATCATCGGCCCCTCGACCAAGGATATCTGCTACGCCACGCAAAACCGCCAGACGGCGGTGCGCGAACTCGCCAAGCATGTCGATGTCGTGCTCGTCATCGGCGCGCGCAACAGCTCAAACTCCAACCGGCTGCAGGAGCGCGCGCAGGAAGAAGGCGTGCCCGCCTATCTGATCGAAGATGCAAGCCAGCTCGACGACAGCTGGGTGCGCGGCAAGAAAGCGGTCGGCATCACGGCGGGCGCCTCCGCGCCGGAAGATCTGGTGCAGGACTTGATCGAGCGCTTGCGCGCGATCGAGCCGATTGAGGTTTCCGTGCTGCCGGGCATTGAGGAAAACGTCCATTTCCGTCTGCCCACCGCGCTGACCAAGCTGAACGCCGCGGCCGATACCACGGCCGCCTGAGGCAACCACCCGTTTTTGAGCCCTGTTTTTAAGGATTGAACCATGTCCGTTCCGTTGCGCCAGGCGTTTGACGTCGCCAGCTATATCATCCGCCAGAAGATCAAGGGCAATAAGCATTACCCGCTCGTGCTGATGCTGGAACCATTGTTCCGCTGCAACCTCGCCTGCGCCGGCTGCGGCAAGATCGATTATCCGGACGAGATCCTCAACAAGCGCCTGTCGGTCGAGGAATGTCTGCAGGCCGTGGATGAATGCGGCGCGCCTGTCGTTTCGATCCCCGGCGGCGAGCCGCTGCTGCACAAGGATATGCCGCAGATCGTCAAGGGCCTCATCGCCAAGAAAAAATACATCTATCTCTGCACCAACGCGCTGCTGATGGAAAAGAAGCTCGACCAATACGAGCCCTCGCCTTACTTCACCTGGTCGGTGCATCTCGACGGGCTGCAGAAAGAGCATGACCAGTCGGTGTGCCAGGACGGCGTCTATGAAAAGGCCGTCGCCGCGATCAAGCTCGCCAAGGCGCGCGGCTTCCGTGTCAACATCAACTGCACGCTGTTCAACAACGCCATTCCGGAACGCGTCGCCGCCTTCTTCGACGAAGCGATGCGCATCGGCATCAACGCCATTACCGTCTCGCCGGGCTATGCCTATGAGCGCGCGCCGGATCAGGGCCACTTCCTCAACCGCCAGACGACCAAGGAATTGTTCCGCGACATCCTGCGCCTCGGCAAGGACCGCGTGCGCGCCGGGATGGAGAAGTGGCGTTTCAGCGTTTCGCCGCTCTATATCGACTTCCTCGCCGGCAATCAGCAATATCATTGCGAGCCCTGGGGTCTGCCGACGCGCAACGTCTTTGGCTGGCAACGCCCTTGCTATCTGCTCGGCGAAGGCTACGCCAAGACCTATAAGGAACTGATCGAAACGACCGAGTGGGACAAGTACGGCACCGGCAATTACGAGAAGTGCGCCGACTGCATGGTCCATTCCGGCTATGAGCCGACAGCCGCCAATGACGCGATCGCCCACCCGATCAAGGCGCTGCTCGCCAGCGTACGCGGCCCGCGCACCGAAGGCCCGCTCGCGCCGGAGATCGACCTCACCCGGCAGCGTTCCGCCGAAAATGTGCATGACAAGCTGGTGGCCGAGAATCTCGCGCGCATCCAGGCCGAAAAAGCGCGCCAGGATGCGGCACGCAGCGCGCAGGTCGAGGCGGCAGAGTAAGTGGCGCGGCGCATCTTTCGGGCGCTGTTGCTCGGCCTGATCGCCGCCCTCACCATCTATAACGCAGTGCTGATCAGCCGTTTGCAGCAGCGCGCCCCCGCGACAGCGCCGGTGAGCGAATCGGCCTATGACCGCATGATGCGCACCAACACAATACGCTGCGGCTATATTCTTTATGAACCGATGGTGCGCAAGGATGCGAATACTGGCGCTTTCTCCGGCATCGCGGTCGATCTCGCGACCGAACTCGGCAAGCTGCTCAATGTCAAATTCGAATGGACGGAAGAAGTCGGCTGGGGCACCGCAATTGAAGGCCTACGCACCGGGCGTTATGACGCGCTCTGCGTCGGCTTCTGGCGGCTCGCGGCGGAAGGCAAATATCTGTACTACACCGAGCCCTTCGCCTATAGCCGCGACGAAATCCTGGTACGCGCCGACGACAGCCGCTTCGACAATAACCTCGCCGCGCTCAACGACAAGACGGTGCGCATCGTCTCCGGCGACGGCATGGAAGCATCACGCATTGCGCGGCGCGATTTTCCGCTGGCCCAGCTCATCGAGCTGCCCAACATGCAGGGCGATACCGATCTGATGCAGTCGGTCGCGGGCGGCAAGGCCGATGTCACCTTCATCGAAGCCGCGACCTCAGAGCGCTATCTCGCCGCCAATCCCGGCAA
>JBDHTV010000244.1:0-2845 GCA_039808825.1 Bdellovibrionales bacterium
CGGCGAGCAGCCCGCCCTGCGGTTCGGCTTGCGCCGGTTGGGGCAAAGCGACGGCGGGCACGAACTTCGCACCGGTATCGGCGACAATGTTGGGTGAATGTGGCTCTCGCGCCATAGCGTGCTCCGTCTATAGGTCCAATGATGGGCCTACAGACGCTTACGCCTGTAGCGCTTTAGCTTTGATATCGCGGTGCAAGCTGCCCCTCAAATCCCGCGTTCGACCATTGCTGCTCGAAGAAATCCAAAATAAGGGAAAGAAACTCCCTCTGTCAAAAGAATTTTATAGTTTCAAGCAACAGGGTTAATCGGCGTCATCCGGCGGCGGCGCCAGCCTTTGCGCCGGGCCGAGCATCACCGGGCACCCGGCCGCGCCGCCCCATTCCGCCCATGAGCCGTCATAAACGGGAACATCGGCGCGCCCCAGCAGATACAGCGCAAAGGCGATGACGCAGGCGCTCACCCCGCTGCCGCAGGTCGTGACAATCGGCTCATCCTGCCGCACGCCCGCGTCCGCCAGGAGGATTTGCAGCTCTGCCGGGCTTTTGAAACGCTTGCTGTTGGCGTCAATGATGCTGGCGGAAGGCAGGTTGAGCGAGCCAGGAATATGCCCGCGCTGCAATCCCGGCCGCGGCTCGGCCTGTTCGCCTTTGAAGCGCGGCGCGGGCCGCGCATCGAGCAGCAGCACATTGCCGGTCTTAAGATTGTCGAGCACCTGTTCCTGCCGCCATACCAGCTCCGGGTGGAACAGCGCCGTAAAGCGCCCCTTGCGTGCTGGCGCGGCATGATCGGTCACGGCATAACCCGCCGCTTGCCAGGCGGACAAGCCGCCATCGAGCAACGCGATATTGTCGAAGCCGAAGACGCGCAGCATCCACCAGCAGCGGCAGGCGCCGAGCGCGCTGCCATCATCGTAAATCACGATGGGCTGGCGGTCATCGACACCGAGTTGGCGCAGCGCGGCGGCAAATTCTTCCGGCGACGGCAACATATGGGGCAGGGCGGTCTTTTGGTCGGCGATCGCCTCGATATTGAAAAAGCGCGCGCCTGCGATGTGCCGCGCCGCATATTCTTCCGCCGGGTCACGCCCGCTGTTCGGCAGCACGAAGGTCGCGTCGAGCAGATTGACGCCGCTGCGGTTAGCCTGCAGCCATTCCGGCGTGACGAGCGCGCCGGGCAGGGCTGCTGCGGGCGGTGCGAAACAGGAGCGGAAGAAATCGCGAAACCCCATCTGCCGCCTCACCGTTCCGGTTCGGCGAGCCAGCGGTCGCGTAAACTATCGCGATTGAGCGCCAGCCACTGCAGCGTCATGATCGCGGGCGCGGTGCGGATGCGGCCGAGCGCGAGCCAGTCCATCGCTTCGTCGAGATGCAGGATATGCGTGCGGATATCTTCATGCTCGTCGCTGAGGCCGAACACGCCGCCCGCGACGTCGAGATTGGCGCGCCCGACATAGAGCGTGCAATATTCGCTGTTGCAGCCGGGGCTCAGATAACATTCCTGCACTTGCACCAGGTCGTCGAGCTGACAATTCGCCTCTTCCTGCGTCTCGCGCCGCGCCACTTGCTCCGGCGCTTCGCCAGCGTCGATAATCCCGGCGACGATTTCGATTTGCCACGCCGCTTCGTCGTTCGCCGCGACGGGGCCGGGGCGGAACTGCTCGATGAGCAGCACATGGTCGGTAAGCGGGTCATAGGGCAACACGGCGACGGCATGGCCGCGCTCAAGCACCTCGCGCGTGAAGGGGCCAATGGTACCGCCATCGAACCGCTCATGGCTCAGATGCAAACGGTCAATACGGAAATAGCCCTGAAACAGCGTTTCGCGTTTGTGGATGGTGAATCGCATGGCATGAGGATAGTGCGCCCGGCGCAGCGGGGCAAGGCGCTGTTGCATTGCATCATGAAGGGCTTAGCGTTAGGCTGCGGATAATTCCTAACCGTTTCTTAAAGACTTTCCGCCGACATTAAACACCATAGTTTATTCGATAGCATCCCGCGTCAATGTGCTGGAGGAGTAGTGGCATGAAGCCAGTCGTCATCGCCGGTTATCTGCGGTCCCCGTTCCATTTTGCGCATAAGGGCGCGCTCGCCAAAGTGCGGCCCGATGATATGGCGGCACAGGTGGTCAAGGAACTGGTGGCGCGCAGCAAGCTGGACCCTGCGTTAATCGAGGATTTGATTTTAGGCTGCGCTTTTCCGGAAGGCGAGCAGGGGCTCAACATCGCGCGCCTGATCGTGCTGCTGGCCGGGCTGCCGCAGAGCATCGGCGGTCAGACCATCAACCGCTTCTGCGGCTCGTCCATGCAAGCCATCCATAGCGCTGCCGGGGCCATTCAGATGGGCGCGGGCGATGCCTTCATCTGCGCGGGCGTGGAATCCATGACGCGCATTCCCATGTCCGGCTATAACCCGATGCCGAACCCGGCCTTGGCCGAAAGCCTGCCCGGCGCTTATATGGGCATGGGCGAAACGGCGGAGAATGTCGCGCGCAAATACAAGATCAGCCGCAAGGAGCAGGAAGCCTTTGCCATGCTTTCGCAGCAGCGCGCTGGCGCGGCGCAGGCCGCTGGCAAGCTACGCGACGAAATTGTCGCGCTCGGCGATGTGACGGCCGATGGCTGTCTGCGCCCGGATACGACGGCGGAGAAGCTTGCCGAATTGAAATTGGCGTTCGACGAAAAAGGCAGTGTCACGGCAGGCACCGCTTCGCCGCTTACCGACGGTGCAGCGGCGACGCTGGTGACGAGCGAGGACTTTGCCAAAACGCATAACCTGCCCATCCTCGCGCGCATCAAAGCCATCGCCGTCGCCGGTTGTGCGCCGGAGATTATGGGCATCGGCCCCGT
>JBDHTV010000245.1:0-2832 GCA_039808825.1 Bdellovibrionales bacterium
CGCGACTTTACCGTCAAGCAATGGCGGCAATTGGCGGGCGATGCCGATTTCGCGGCGCTGGCCGATGGGCTGCCGGAGAATGGCGCCTGCGACACGCTTGGCTGCCGCTTTGTTCGTGAAGGACAAGAACTCGCTTATGTGCCTGATGCCGCCGCCCTGGCCGAAGATTGCGGCGCCGCAGCTGTGATTATCACGCCGCTCTGGCATGTTATATGTCCGGAAAGCATGGTCATTGATGGCGCACGGCTCAAATGGCAAGGCGCGACCAGCATTACCTTACAGTCCGGTGATCTACCCGTTATTCGTAGCGCCCGCGCCCGTTGGGGCGCACGGCCCTGGTCGCCCGGCTGGCGCGGCGGCTTAGTCCGCGAGACAGTCGGCGCGCCAGCAGCGCAGCCCGTAACGCCCGAGATCAAAGCAGAGCAGGGCGGGGAGAATGAATAAGGCCTGCCGCATGACGGTCACGAATTCGTTCTGGCCGCCGGTGCCATAAGTGCAGAACAGCGCGAAGATGTTGACGAGGATAATGCCGAAGCCAAGACGCGTTGCAAACCAGCTCATGAAATCCTCCCTTGTTCAATAAGTCCGTAACAGCCCGACCAAACGGCCCTGCACGCGCACGCGGTCGGGGCTGAACAGCATGGTGCGGTAATGGCGATTGGCCGGTTCCAGCGCGATCTGCTTGCCGTCGCGGTTGAAGCGCTTGAGCGTCGCCTCCTGCTCATCGATCAGTGCGACGACGATATCGCCGACTTCGGCGCGCTCACCGCGCCGGATAATCACGGTATCGCCGTCGAGGATGCCGGCCTCGATCATCGAGTCGCCGTCAATTTCGAGCGCATAATGGTCCTCGATCCGACCACGGTTGCCGAGCATGTCGGGCGCGACGCTGATTTCGCGCGTCGGGTCGCGCAGCGCCTCGATGGCGGTGCCCGCTGCGATGCGGCCATAAAGCGGCAGGCTCAGGCTCGGGAGCGTGGCGGGATGGGGCAAATCGGACGGCAACACATGCTGCAACACCTCGTCCGGCAGTTTGACGATCTCCAGCGCGCGGGCTCGATGCGGCAGACGGCGGATAAAGCCGCGCTCCTCCAACCCCGTAATCAGGCGATGAATACCGGATTTGGAGGCCAGGCCGAGCGCGTCCTTCATTTCGTCGAAGGAGGGAGGCACACCATCCTGCTCCAGATGATCCTTAATCAGCAGCAGCAGCTTTTGTTGTTGGTGGGTCAGCATGGCAACCTCGCGGTCATGAACAAAACAGGAATATATTTGTTCTATAAATGTTCTTATTGCAGGCGTCAAGACGAAAAAATGGCTGCAAGCAAAGCCGCGATAGGCAGGGACGGGGGCGGTCGGCTATAGCTGGAAAACCGGATGAATGAGGCTGATATGGAACTGATTGCGCATGACGATGCTACGATGACCCTGCAGCTGCAGCAGGCAACGGAATTCGCGCATTTGCTCAATCTCGTGCTGGCGGTGCGGCAGGATTACGACCAGATCGACCCGGCTTTTCTCACGCTTTCCAAGGCTGAAGTCGAGACGCTGCTCGCGCAATTGATGGCAGTCTCCAAGCGATTGCCTTATGGGGCGCGGTCATGAAGTTTTCGCGCCAGGATTTGCTCGATCTATGCGAAGAGATCGCCACCAAGAGCTACCCGAAACATGTAGCAGACCGTATCGACAAGCGCGGCGAAGCGGCGGGCGGGGAATTCCACAGTCCCAATCTCGGTGTGCCGCTGCAGCTTGATACGCAGGATGCCTTCCAGGACCATATCCGCCGCACCCTGTTCGACCGCAAAACGCTTGCGGCGCGCACGCATCCCGACCGCGAGGTCTATTACAATACCTACACCAACACGCTGGTGATCCTGACGCCGAAAGCCGCGCGGCCCGGCACTTGCTATCGGCCTGACGACCGGGGCACGACGTTCGACCGCATTCTCGAAGCGGCGCGCGCCGTCAACGGCGGCACGCGGCCCTTTGTGCAGCCAGGCGGCGTCTTTGTCCTGCATCCGGAGCTTGGCCGCGTGGTGCCCGCGCGTTTGCCGCGTGCCAGCAAGCAGCAGATCGTGCTGCCGCCGCCGCGCGCGACCGTTCGGCTCTCGACCAATCTGGTGCGGGAACTGCCGCCGGGTCTGATCCTGCCGCTGGGCGAGCAGCCGATTATCGTGACGCCGTCGGCTTTCAAGCCGGATTTGATTATGACGGGCATGGGCTGGAACGGCTCGCCCGCTACGCTCGCGGCGCGTTTCAACGCCGTGCGCGGCCCGCGCCATACGCCTTCGGCTTTTGCTTGAACTTATTCGCCGGTTTTTTGCGTCGCGGCCGCATCTTCGGATGCGGCGGAGTCGATGAACAGCGCCTTGTCGCGTGGCTTGCGTGCCGTTTCGGGGGCAGCGCTTGTGGCTTCGGGCGCTGGGCTGGCGGATGGACGGGTTACGTCGCTATACAGCTGGTTGATTTCCTGCTGGCAATAGGCGCCGAGCCGTTCCCAATCGGTGCGCAGCGAAACATGATAAGCACCCGTGAACATCGCCTGCGCTTGCAGCACAGCGAGAAGCATCACCGAGGTGGCCAGGAACCGTTCCATCCAACCGCACCGTTACGTTTTGTGGTTTGATGTCGGCCAGCATAAAGGCGGCGGCGCTAAGGAAGTTTTAAGCTTGCATATAATTTAGCAGCAATTTGAGCCATATGCGCCACAGTTCACAAGAAATCTCAGCTCTTAAACAGGCCTTCGACCGCGCTGCGGTGGTTTTGTTTTTGCTTGATGGTTTCCTGCGCCCGCGTAATCTCGGCCTGCAGGCCCGCGATATAGTCTTCAAG
>JBDHTV010000246.1:0-2823 GCA_039808825.1 Bdellovibrionales bacterium
ATACGCACCGAGCGCGCGGCAGGCCCCTCGCCGATCATCAAATCGAGCTGGAAATCCTCCATCGCCGGATAAAGAATTTCCTCGACCGCCGGGTTGAGACGATGGATTTCGTCGATAAACAGCACATCGCGCGGCTGGAGATTGGTCAGCAGCGCCGCAAGGTCGCCAGCGCGGGCGATGACGGGACCCGACGTCGCGCGGAAATTGACGCCAAGCTCGCGCGCCACGATCTGCGCCAGCGTGGTCTTGCCCAGCCCCGGCGGGCCATAAAACAGCACATGGTCGAGCGCCTGGGCGCGCTGACGCGCCGCGGCGATAAAGATGCCGAGATTGGCGCGCAGCTCGGGCTGGCCGATAAATTCGCCGAGCTGCAACGGGCGCAAGGCCGCACCGCCATCTTCAGGCTGCGGCAACGGCGTGACGATACGATCCGGCGCAGCCTGGCTCATGCGGCCTTACTCCCCAACAGGCGCAGCGCGGCAGGCAAAATCCGGTCAAGCCCGGCTTCCGGCGCGGCTTTACGCGCGGCGAGCACGGCGTCGAAAGCCTCGGCACGGCGGTAGCCGAGATTGAGCAGTGCGGAGAGCGCGTCCGCCGCCAGATCGTCGGACGCGGCGGCCAGCGCCGGGGCCGGGCTATGCGGCGCGAGAGGCGCTAATGCACCGATCTTGTCCTTGAGTTCGGTCAGCAGGCGTGCGGCGAGCTTGGGGCCGACGCCGTCGGCGCGCGTGAGCAGCGCCTTGTCTTGCAGCGTAATCGCCTGCACCAGCTGTTCCGGCGCAAGCGAACCCAGAATGGCTTGCGCCACGCGCGCCCCGACGCCCTGCACGGTGACGAGCAGCCGGAACCAGTCGCGCTCCACGGCCTCGGCAAAGCCATAGAGGCTGATTGCGTCTTCGCGCACCTGGGTTTCGACGAGCAGACTCAAGGCGCCTCCCGGAGGCGGCAGCGCGCGCAGCGTACGCGCCGAGCAGGCCACGACATAGCCGACGCCGTTGACATCGAGCAGCAGCTGATTGCCGCTGACCATATCGAGCTTGCCGGTGAGCTTGCCGATCATGCCGTCACCCTTTCACGCAAGGGTTGCGCCGTGCGGTGATGGGCATGACAGACGGCAATCGCGAGCGCATCGGCGGCATCGGCCGAGAGCGCGCTATCATAACCAGGCAGCAGCAATTTCATCATCGCCTGAATCTGGGCCTTGTCGGCATGGCCATAGCCGGTCACGCTTTTCTTGATCAGGTTGGCGGCATATTCGGTCACGGGCAGACCGGCCTGCGCCGGAACGAGCAGCGCGATGCCGCGCGCCTGCCCGAGCTTGAGCGCGGCACGGGCGTTGCCGTTCACGAAAGTTTCCTCGACTGCGGCTTCATCGGGGTTATGTTCGGCGACGAGCCGCGTGAGACCATCGGCCAGCACGGCAAGGCGTGCGGCCATCGGCAGATCGGGCGACGGGTCGAGCGAACCGGCGGCGACGAAACGCAGGGCGTTGCCGTGGCTGCGCACCAGCCCCCAGCCGGTATGGCGCAAGCCCGGATCGAGCCCGAGAATGAGGGTTTCCGCCATCATAAAATGTCCACCGCATTTTCTGTTCACAGGTTCACGGAAAATGCGTCGTTGAAAATCATTAAAACGCGCCGATTCACGCCGTCGGCCTGAAGAGCCGACAACGACCGGCGCGTCTCGAATCAGTTCGATATTGTTTCCCGAAGCGGCGCATGGCGCAAGGCAAGTCTTGCATCCGGATGCGGTTTTTGCGGCTCTTAACGTGGGGCAGATTTGGCGGCCAACCGCTGCTTGAGCTGCAGCCGGCTGTTGTGCATGCTGCGGGCGCGCGGGTCGGTCGAGAGCGCCGAGCGCAGGGCATGGAGCCGGTCGATCAGTACCAGCGCCTGTCCGGTTTTGGCAACGCGCTGTGCCATCACTGCATTGTTTTTGGCCAATACCGCATTTTCCGGCTGCTGCTTTGCCGTGGTTTGATTTTTTACCAGCCGCTTTTTCGCGCGCGCCAACGCGCTGGCGCTGACAAATTGCAGCCGGATATCGGGGAAATTGCCGGCCAGCACCTGATGCGTGCGCAAGAGCGTCTGCGTCGCATCGAATTGTTGCAACGCGCTTTCGCGCTGTGCCGGTTCCTTGGCGACCTGACGCGCGATATCCCAGAAGCCCTGGCGCATCCGGATGACGACGGCGGCGGCTTCGGCGATTGTCTGGCCCGGCGCGCCGTCATGGCGCTTCAGCGCGTCGAGGATAATCGCCTTGGGGCCGCCCGCGATAATCTCCGGTTTGCCCGGCGCATCATAGGCCACCATGACCTGATAGCCGAATTTGTCCGGCCCCTGCGGCGTGCGCAGCACGAGCACGGGCGCGCCCTGCGCTTCCGCGCGCAGCAGACGGCCGTTGACCTTTTCGACCATCGTGCGCGCCGCGATGGCAAAGAGCAGCTTGGGCGCCAGCGCGCGCTGCACCGCCTTGAGCAGCGGTTCGCGGTCCTGCAGTTCGGTCATCACGGCGAAGAGATTACGGCGCTTTTCGGCCTGCACGCGCGGCGGCGCTTTTTGCTCGGCACGCTGGAGCTGGATATAATCGGCGATCATGACCGGCAGCAGCGGCGCGAGCTCCGCATGGGCCGCGACCTTATCCGCAGCGCGGAAGAACGGGGCGATGCGGCCCAGACCAAGCTGGCTTTCGAGCGCGAAACGCACGCCGTTCATGACACAACCGGCATGATCCGGCTGCTGGCGCTTGCCGGTCACGAGCCGGTCAAATTCCGGCCACTTCTCTTCGAAAATCAGCTTATCCGCGCCTAAATATGCCATCTGC
>JBDHTV010000247.1:0-2818 GCA_039808825.1 Bdellovibrionales bacterium
GCGCCGATCAGCTGTTTGCTTTCGGCAATCGTCGCGGCGTCGCATTCGCTGCTTGCCTGCTGCAGCTGTACCGCGAGCGTGCCGGTCTGCAGGCCGATCTGGGCGCGTCGCGCGATCAGGCCGCTGAAAGCGGGGTTGTTCTGCCACACGGTGCCGAGATCGGCTCCGGCGGTGATTTGCGCGATCATGTGGTCGGTTTCCTGCCGCAGGGCGCGGTTGCCGAGCGCGGCGCGCGCCTCAGCAAGCGCGGGCAGGATCGGCACGCCGCCGCCGACCAGCAGCGCCAGATGATGCAGGAACAGCGCCATTTCGCGTTGGCGCAACAGACGGCCAAAAGCAGGCAGGCGCAGTGCGAGCCGGTCGGTCAGCAGCGCAAAAGCGGGACTGCTCCGGCGCAAGGCAAAAACCAGCAGCGCGAGGCCGCTCAAAGCAATCGGCAACAGCCACCAGAGCAACGCGAATTGCTCCGCGACCCAGATCAGGGCGCGGCTATGCCACGGCAACGCATAGTCCTGCGCGCGCAGAAATTCCACGAGCTGCGGCACGACGAACAGCATCATGAAGCTGATGACGCCCGTGCACAGGAAGAGCAAAAACAGCGGATAGCGCGTGGCGCGGCGCAGCAGCGCGCCGAACTCGGCCTGCCATAGCAGATGGTCGCGCGCGCGGGCAAAACCCTGGGCGAGACTGCCGCCCGCCATACCCGCCTGCAGCACCGCGACCAGACCGGCGGGGAACAGCCGCGGTTGGTGTGCGCAGGCTTCAGCCAGCGTCGCGCCATGCTGCACCGCTTGCGTCACGGCGCTCAACCCGTCGCGCAACGGGCCGGGCGGCAAGGACTGTAAGCAATCTTGCAGCGCCGTGCGCAGCGGTACGCCCGCTTCGGCCAACGCCGCGAGCTGGGTGAAGAGCAGCGCCAGCGCGCGCGGCTCCGGTTGTCGTTGCGGCCAACGCAGCTTGGCGTGGGGCAGGCGGCAGGCCAGCAGTTCATAGCCTTGTGCCAATAGCTGTTCGGCGAGATGCGCCTCGTGGCTGGCCGCGAGCGTGCCGCGCACAACCTGCCCACCCTGACTGACGGCGCGGAAGCGGTAATCAGGCATGGGATGCCTGCGTCAGCATAGTCGGTTCCGGCACTGTGGCTGCGAGGTCGTCCGCCATCACCTGTCCGGCGGCGACGAGGCGCTGGCCGTGCTGCCACATGGTTGGATAGGCCGGTCTCTGTTCCGGGGCGGCAAAGAGTATGGCGCCGTCCTGCGGCATGCTGAGCATCTCCGCGACCACGGTGCGGCCGCGCCGCCCGGTGCCGAAGCAATGCGGACATTCCGGCGCTGCCGGGGCATTGGCCGCCGCAAGCCGTTTTGTGCCGCCATTACTCGGCTTGACGCAATGCAGGCAACGCGTGCGCACCAAGCGCTGGGCGATGACGCCGCGCAGATGCTGCACCAGCAGATCGCGCGGTACGCCGAGATCGAGTAGGCGCGGCACCGCGCCGACGGCGCTGCTGGTATGCAGGCTGCTGAGCACGAGATGGCCGGTCATCGCGGCGCGCAGCGCCTGTTGCGCCGTCGCGGCGTCGCGGATTTCGCCGATCAGGATGACGTCCGGATCGTGGCGCAGCAGCGTGCGCACGCCTTCGGCAAAGCCAAGCCCGTGCTGCTCGCGCACCTGCGTCTGGCGGATGCCGGCGAAATGATATTCGACCGGGTCCTCGAGCGTCATGATGTTGCGTGTGGTGCGGTCAAGCGCCTGCAGCATCGCGTTCAAGGTCGTGCTCTTGCCGCTGCCGGTGGGGCCGGTCACGAGCACGAGCCCTTCCGGACGGCGCAGCCAGTCGTGCATCTGCGCGATCTGGCCCGGCGCGAAGCCCATGCTGGCGAAGCTGCGCGCGGCCTGGCGCGGGTCGAGCAGGCGCAACGCGACCGCTTCGCCCTGCGTCGTCGGCATGAAACCGGCGCGGCAGTCGATGGCAACGCCGTCGCATTGCTGGGTGAAGCGGCCATCCTGCGGCAGCCGCGTCTCGGCGATGTTGACGCCCGCCATGATCTTGAGCCGCTGCAGCAGGGCGGGCCAGAAATCGCGATGCATGGTCTTGAGCGTATGCAGCACGCCATCGACACGCAGCCGCACGAGCAGCGCGTGATCGTCCGGCACGAAATGCAGGTCGGAGGCATGGTCGCGCACCGCTTCCCGCAAAAGTTCATTGAGCCAGCCGGTAATCGCTTCCGCCGCCGGTGCAGGATGCAGCGCCGCTTGCGGTTCGAGGCCATAGGCGCGGTCGATCGCCTGCCGCAGCGGCGTAGATGGGCAGAGCAGCCAGCGGATCGGCGCGCCGAGGCCGAGATAGGCCTGCAGCTGGTTCTGGGCCACAATGTCATAAGGGTCGGCGCAGGCGACGCGCAGCACGCCGTCCTGCCGGCCGAGCGGCAGCATCTGCCACTGCCGGGCGCGCGTATGCGGCAGTAATGCGAGCAGCTGCAGATCGGCGGAAAGCGCAGCGGCGGCGATCACGTCGAGCCCGCTGCGGGCGGCGAGCGCGGCGCAAAGCTGCTGCTCGTCGAGATACCCGAGCCGGCACAGGATCTGGCCGAGCAGACCGCCCGCGCGCCGCTGCTCGTGCAGCGCCACCTGCAGCTGGTCCGCGCTGAGCAAGCCGCGTTCGATCAACTGCGCGCCGAGCGGCATGGCGGCGGTTTGGGCGGCGGCAGTCATGGGGGGATTGGCCGTGGCGGGCGCGGGCATCATGGGTTCACCATTTGCTGGTACAGGCGGCGGTGCCGAACATGCTGACAAGGGCATTGCGGTCGGCATAGGTCAGGAT
>JBDHTV010000248.1:0-2814 GCA_039808825.1 Bdellovibrionales bacterium
CTTTGGCCAAGCCGCGGCAGGTTGTCTCGACTTCCGGCAGTTCAGGCATCGCGTTGCGTCTCGTTCTGCGCCATGATAAAACAAGTTATGCCAAAAACCGCCCGCCAAAACACGCAGAATCCCGAAGCCAACTGGTTCGGCTATGAGCGTACCAACGCGCAGGACAAGACCGAGCGTGTTCGCGCTGTCTTTGCCAGCGTCGCGGGCAATTACGACATCATGAACGATCTGATGTCGCTCGGCATCCATCGTTTGTGGAAAGACCAGCTCGTGGCAATGATGGCACCGCGCGCGGGCGAGCATATTCTCGACCTCGCGGGCGGCACCGGCGATATCGCGACCCGGCTTTATAAGCGTAGCGGCGGCAAGGCCGTCATTACGGTTTGCGATTATAACAGCGCGATGCTGGAGCAGGGGCGCGACCGCGCGATTGATAAAGGCCTGTGGAATGCCTTGAGCTGGACGACGGGTGACGCAGCCGATCTACCGTTCCAGGACAACAGCTTCGATAAAATCTGCATCTCCTTCGGCCTCCGTAATGTCACGCGTATCGACACCGCCTTGACGGAGGCGGTACGGGTGCTGAAGCCCGGCGGGCAGTTCTTTTGCCTGGAGTTCAGCCCCGGTGTGATCGCGCCGCTCAAGCCGCTTTATGAGCGTTACTCCTTCACCGTGCTGCCCTGGCTGGGTGAAAAGGTCGCCAAGGATCGCGCCGCCTATCAATATCTCGCGGAGAGCATTCGCCAGTTCCCGGACCAGCCAAGCTTGGCCAAGCGCATGAAGGCGGCAGGCTTCGAGCAGGTGCGCTGGTTTGACCTAAGCGGCGGCATCGCTGTCATCCATCGCGGCTGGAAGCTGTAAGGCGCTGATTTTCCATCATAAATCATGCTTGCTTGCTGGGGCGGTTTTCCTTTATAAATCCTGCCTCGAATAAGCGAACCGGGCGTTTGCGGAGGATTTTGCCTGCCGCAGGGCATTGCCTGATCGCTGGAATTGAAAGGATAGAAACATGCCCAAGGTCAAGACCCATTCCGGGTCCAAAAAGCGTTTTCGCGTCACCGCGAGCGGCAAGGTCAAGGCGGGCACCGCCAACCGCCGTCACATGCTCCGTAACAAGCCGCAGAAGATGAAGCGCGAATCCCGCGCCGGTCACATTCTGTTCAAGGCGGATGGCGACAATATCCGCGCCTATTTCCTGCCGAATTCGTAAGGAGTATCAAACATGGCACGCGTTAAACGTGGTGTAACCTCCCACGCTCGTCACAAAAAAGTTATCAAGCTGGCCAAGGGCTATCGTGGCCGTGGCGCGACCAATATCTGCGTCGCGATCGAAAAGGTCGAAAAGGCGCTGCGTTATGCCTATCGCGACCGCCGCAATCGCAAGCGCGATTTCCGTGGTCTGTGGATTCAGCGCATCAACGCCGGTGTGCGTGAATTCGGCTTGAACTACTCCACCTTTATCAACGGCATCAAGCTCGCGGGTATCGAAATCGACCGCAAGCAATTGGCCGAGCTGGCGGCGACGGAGCCGGCGGCGTTCAAGGCGGTTGTTGAACAAGCCCAGGCTGCGCTGAAGCAAGCGGCCTGATTATCGTGACATTGCGCCATGCCCGTGCGGCATGGCGCATTTCCCTGCAGGAGGCTTCGCATGGCCGAAGCAGCCCTTGTGTCCGACACGGAAACATCGCTCCAGCACTGGCAGCAGACCGCTGCGGCGCAGATTGCCGCGGCGCCTGATATTGCTGCGCTTGAGGAATTGCGCGTCAATATCCTCGGCAAGAAAGGCGCGCTGACCGAGCAGATGAAACAGCTCGGCGGTTTGCCGCCCGATGAACGCAAGGCGCGTGGCGCCGCGCTCAACGTCATCAAGGATGAAATCACGGCGCAGCTCGAGGCGCGCAAGAGCGTGTTAGCCGCCGCGGCTTTGAACGCGCGGCTGGAGCGTGAACGCGTCGATGTCACGCTGGCCGTCCGCCCGCAGCCGGAAGGCCGTATCCATCCTATCAGCCAGACGATCGAGGAAATCATCACGATTTTCGCGGAGATGGGTTTTGTTGTCGCTGAAGGCCCCGATATCGAAAGCGATGATCTCAACTTCGCCAAGATGAATATTCCGCCGGATCATCCCGCGCGGCAGATGCAGGACACGTTCTACCTGCCGCCGACCGAGCAGGATGTGATGATCTTGCGCACGCATACCTCGCCGGTGCAGGCGCGTACCATGCTGCAGCAGAAGCCGCCCATCCGCGTCATCGCGCCGGGCCGCACCTTCCGCGTCGATTACGACATGACGCATACGCCGATGTTTCATCAGGTCGAAGGCCTTGTCATCGACACCACGACCAATATGGCGCATCTCAAGGGCTGTCTGACCGATTTCCTGCGCGCCTATTTCGGCATCCCCGATCTGCCGATGCGCTTCCGCCCATCATATTTTCCCTTCGTGGAACCGGGAGCGGAAGTCGATATCGGCTGCAAGCGCGAAGGTGGCGCGCTCAAGCTCGGCAATTTCGGCGATTGGCTTGAAATCGGCGGCTGCGGCATGGTGCATCCGCAAGTGCTGCGTAACTGCAATATCGATCCGGATATTTATCAGGGGTTTGCCTTCGGCATGGGCATCGAGCGCATGGCGATGCTCAAATACGGCATCCCCGATCTGCGGACATTCTTTGAAAGCGACACGCGCTGGCTCAAGCATTATGGCTTCGTGCCGCTCGATATGCCGCAACTCGCGCTTGGGAATCTGGGCGCACGCTAGGAGTATTTGATTATGGGTTCTGCCAAACCGCTTGCAGAAGTCGCGCTTTCTCCTGA
>JBDHTV010000249.1:0-2803 GCA_039808825.1 Bdellovibrionales bacterium
CGTCACCATGCAGACGAACCGCTTCGCCGCGATGCATTCGGGCGGCGCGCAGCAAATGCTGTCCTGGCACGCTGCGGCCGTTTCGGCAGCACGCTATACGGTCGCCGGCACGCAGCTTTTTGCCCGCTGGGGCACCGCGCTTGATGGCGGACCGTGCACACTGCTGGTGCAGAGCCAAGCGGCTGCTCCCGCCAATATGCCTAACCCCTGCACGGATTATACCGCCACAGCAGGGAATTTCGCGCACCTCGATGCCCTGCTTATCGCCGCCGCGACACCGATCAATTTATTGCCGGTCGGCTACGACAATGTGAACAAGCGCCTCAATACCATCATCCTGACCGACGCTGGCGGCACCAATACCCGCCTCGCCGTGACTTTTATCCAGCCGCTGGCAACCGCGACCGCCAGCGACCCGATCGCCCCGGTCGGGCTCAATACGACGCAGATGTACCGCCAGTTCCTGCGCCTCGGCGTCGAGAAATTCAGCTTCGGCTACGTCGTCAATAATCAGCTGCAGCCGGCCGCAAGCCTCAATGACGCGCTCGGTAGCGGCAACACCATCACCGGTATCTATACTTTGCCTGCCGCACTGGTCTTTAATGCGGCAACCAACCCGACGGGGCCGATTCGCTCCGGCGCGCTGGCGCTGTTTACGCCCTTATAATTGTGATGAGGCTTACCATGTTCCGTTTTGCTTACAGCCCGACCGCCCGGCACAGCCCGCAACGCGGCTTCTCGCTTGTCGAGCTCGCCATCGTCGTCGGCGTGACCGGTCTGCTGTTCGGCGGCTTATGGCGTTTGATGTCGTCCGGCAACAGCCAACTGCGCGAACAGACGGCCGCGGACCAGATGAACCAGATTGTCTCTGCGACGCGGAATTTCCTCGCAAGCCAGGAAGGACAACAATTACTGCAGGGTATGAATGCCAATGCCAGCCAGCAGCTTACTCTCCCAGCATCGGCTGCGAACGCAGCGGGTCAGGCGACCTGCAATGGCAATCTCCCCGTCGGCACCGGCACTTATTGTAATTTCCTGCCAACCGGCTTCTTTATCGGTGCTGGGGGTGTGACCAACTCTTATGGACAGAGCTACGCGGTCTGGGTGCGTAAGGATGCAAATGGTATTGGTATCCCCGCACAAAATTATGATTTTACTGTATTCACCACGGGCGGTGATGTTATTCCCGATGCCTCAGGCGGCCGTATTGCAGCAAACTTGGGTTCCAACGGCGGCTTTGTATTTAGCAATAATGTCTGCGGTGCCGCCTTCAACAATCTGGCTTGCGGCGCTTTTGGCAGCTTTACCCTCGATCTCACGGCAGCTGGCCCATTCCAGAATAATATCACGCCCGGTTCAGGTCATATTGCGACGATGAACAGCAGCACGCTCAGCGCTGCGGCCAACGCCAACTGGCTGGCGCGCGTTGGCATCCCTGGCGACTTCGGAGTCAACACCCCACCCATTTTCAACACTATGCGCGTGCCGCTCAGCATGCTTGCTGGTGCGGGCGCCAACCTCAGTATGTTCGGCAATACGCTCAATCTCGGCGACGGTGCTGCCGTTACCGGCGGCGGCATTGTCAACATGCAAACTGGCACGCTTCAAGGGCCGGGCATCATCAACATCACCAACACTGATGGCAACATACCTATCACAGTCAACAACACTACCACTGGTGTTGCCGCCACCCCCGCCGCACAAATCACCAAAGCCGAAAACTGCGATATCTTCACGACGCCCGGTACTTGTCAGCCGGCTTTGCAGGTTACTGGTAATGTGCAAATTTCACGCAGCCTCAACGTCATCGCTAACGGCAGTTTTGTCGGCACATTACAGGCAGGCACCTTCATTTATAGCTCTGATATGCGCTTCAAGAAGGACATTGCACCACTCGCCAGTTCGCTCGACAAAATTGCGCAACTCAACGGTTATAGCTTCCGCTGGCGCAAAGATGAACGGCAGGATATCGGCCTAATAGCGCAAGATGTGCAGAAGGTTTATCCGGAACTAGTACATACGATTCCAGGCGATCGCCTCGGCGTGGAGTATGGCAATCTGATCGCACCGATGATCGAGGCGATCAAAGAGCTGCGGCAGCAGAATCAGGCACTACAACAGCGCATTGACGCGCAGGAGAAGGCGCTCGAAGCCCTGCGTAAGGCTCCATAAAATCTACCGCTTACTGCCTGGGCGTGAAATAGAGCCGACAGCTCATGCGATAACTGCCATTCGGCAATTCGGCAGCACAGCAAACCGGCCAAACCGGGTTATTGGCAGGCGGCGTTGCGTCATATGTCGAGGGAATGACGCATTCGCTGTAAGCTGACGTGCCGAAGTCGAGCCCGATATCTTTCTCAATTCCGAAATTAAGACGCACGCATTCTTTGACGTCGGCGATAATTGTGCGCTTGTCGGTGACGAGCTGGTTCCGCAAATAAGGCTTGGGACATGAGATGCCGCCGCCTGACAAGACATTCGGATTATTGAATGGTGCTTGATTCTTGACCTGCGGCCCGGGGAAGTCCTTTGCGATCGCAGCGGTAGTGAAAGCGAGGCACAAAGTAGTGGCAAGCAATAGAGCGCGCATGTGGTTCCTTCTCGGCGTGCGAAGCAATAACCGTTTGATTGTCCCAGACGATTGCTAACGGAAAATTAACGGCCAGACTTACTCCGCGTCGCCGCCGGTTTGGGCACCGAACAGGCCGTCATGCAGCCTTTTGGCACCATCCTGCGCGAGGTGCAGGAGATTGTCGGGCAATGTCAGGTCGATCTCGTCGAGCTCCGACGGCTCCGGCGTCAA
>JBDHTV010000250.1:0-2766 GCA_039808825.1 Bdellovibrionales bacterium
TCGTCATCCACCAGCACCGCGAGGCAATGGCGTTCAACTGTCTGTGGTTTCATAACTTGTGACTGCCCCTCTCATCATTGCCGCACCCATGGCTACCCCGGATACTGGCATGAAAACCGGATTCATCAGTTTTGCATAGCCGAGCCACAGGCTGCCGCTTCACTCGGCACCTGACAGCTTGCCCCCTCATAGGATCCGTTCGCCATCTCATCAAGAAAATGCAGGAATACGCCAAGATACGCATCCCACAACTGAATATGCGTTGCGATATTGTCCACGCTCACACCGCCGCGCAGACAGAACAGATGTTCGAAATGTACACCGCCGCCGGTGCCGACAAAGGCCCGCCCAAAAATTCTGTTACGGCCCCACGCGTTGGGAATTTCAGATGAGTAAGCTTTTTCTCCCTTCAGTCCAAATGCCAGGACAACGCGCTCGTAGCTGCGCTGCTCTTCATCGGGAGCCTGAGTATAGAAATAGGCATAGCAATTATAGCCATTCGATCCAAAACACAGGCAGGGATCGCCCGCTTCCGTCGGGGACTCCTCCGCCACACGGAATCCAGCTTCACGAATAATGTCCAGCAACTCAGCCGATGTTATTTTCGATATAATTTTCTTGCTCATACCAGCACCAGGCCTTCCTTGGGCGTCGCCGCGTCGGGCGGCGCATTGATGATATCGTCCGCCAGGATCATCTCGTTATGGCCTTTGCCGCCCGGAATCATCGGGAAGCAGTTTTCGGCCGGATCAACCAGCACATCGACGATGCAGGGCCGGTCTTTAACCTTGAGCATCGCCTTGATGACGCCATCGACCTCGCCGGGCTTGGTGGCGCGCAAGCCGACCGCGCCATAGGCTTCGGCAAGCTTGACGAAATCGGGCAGTGACTCCGAATAGCTCTGCGAATAACGCGCGCCGTGGATCAGCTCCTGCCACTGCCGTACCATGCCCATCCACTGGTTGTTGATGATGAAGATCTTGACCGGCAGGCGATATTGCATCGCCGTCGCCAGCTCCTGGATATTCATCTGGATCGAGGCTTCGCCCGCCACGTCGATGACGAGCGCCTTGGGGTTCGCGATCTGCGCGCCGATGGCGGCCGGGAAGCCGTAACCCATCGTGCCGAGCCCGCCCGAGGTCAGCCAGCGGTTCGGCGCGTTGAAGCGCAGATACTGCGCCGCCCACATCTGGTGCTGCCCGACTTCCGTGGTGATGATGGTGTCATGCTCCGCCGTCAGCGCCTGCAGCCGCTCCAGCGCATATTGCGGCTTGATGAGATCCTTGCTGTTCTTGTATTTGAGGCAATCGCGCTTGCGCCAGCTTTCGATCAAAGTCCACCAGCGCTTGACCGCGGGCTGCGCCTTGTACTTCTTCGCGCGCCAGACCTTGATCATCGCCGCGAGCGTTTCTTCCGCGTCGCCGAGCACCGGGATATCGACCGCGACATTCTTGTTGATCGAGCTCGGATCGATATCGACGTGGATCTTCTTCGATTGCGGCGAGAATTCCGAAATCTTGCCGGTCACGCGGTCGTCGAAACGCGCACCGATCGCGATCATCACGTCGCAGCCATGCATCGCGAGATTGGCTTCATAAGTGCCGTGCATCCCGAGCATCCCGAGGAATTGCGGGTCGGTCATCGGGTAGCCACCCAGCCCCATCAACGTACTGGTGCAGGGAAAGCCCGTGAGCTTGACGAATTCGGTCAGCAGCTTCGCCGCCTTGGTCCCGGCATTGACCACGCCGCCGCCGGTATAGAAAATCGGCCGTTCGGCAGAGGCCAGCAGCGCCACCGCCGCCTCGACCGCGGCGGCATCCGGCACACGCTTGGGCTGATAATGGCTCTTTTCCGCCTGTTTGGGGCCGACATAGGTGCCGGCGGCGAACTGCACATCCTTCGGAATATCGATCAGCACCGGGCCGGGCCGGCCGGTGCGCGCAATCGTGAAGGCTTCATGCAGCACATTGGCGAGCTTGTTCACATCGCGCACCAGATAATTATGCTTGGTGCAGGGCCGGGTGATGCCGACCGTGTCGCATTCCTGGAACGCGTCGGTGCCGATCAGGTGGGTTGGCACCTGCCCCGAGAGGCAGACGATGGGAATACTGTCCATCAGCGCATCGGCAAGACCCGTCACGGTATTGGTGGCACCAGGGCCGGAGGTCACGAGGAGCACGCCAACCTTGCCCGTGGACCGGGCATAGCCCTCCGCCGCGTGCGCCGCGGCCTGTTCATGCCGCACCAGCACATGCTTGATGCCGGCTTCCTTGAAGAGCGCGTCGTAAATCGGTAGCACCGCCCCGCCGGGATAGCCAAAAATGACGTCAACGCCTTGATCCTTCAAGGCTTTGAGGACAATTTGCGCACCGGTCATACAGGCGGGGTCAGACATATTAAGTTTCCCTAATTTTTTTGGGGAAGGCACTCTATCGGGATATCCACAGAGCGTCAAATCATATTGGCAGCGAAATTGTGCTGCCAAAAAGCTGGAAATGCAGGCTTTTTGGCACAATTGCCCGGCACCGAACCGTGCGTGCGCCTCGGCGGCAAGAGCACGCCGCAACACGGGGCGGCGACCAATCAATTGCAACTAATTCTCTTTTTGCGAATCCGCAAACTGCGTGCTTACATCACTTAATGAACCAATTGCTCAATGTTGCACTCGCCCAGTATCCTCTTCTCCAGCACGCATCGCTTGCCGCCTGGCGCGACCATACCGCCGGCTGGGTTGCCGAAGCCGCCAAACAGGGCGCGCAACTGCTG
>JBDHTV010000251.1:0-2766 GCA_039808825.1 Bdellovibrionales bacterium
TCTGGCCTTCAGCAAGGCCGTGAGCAGTTTCATGTTTTTTTTATCCTGTATGCGAAATTTGCTTTCAAGATTGCGGCTTTTGTCGTTGTGCCGCAAGCTGCGCGATATCATCCACAAAATTTTTCCCGCAACTATTTGAAGCGCGGCGTTGAATCGGCTAGTTAGAGCGTACACGATTTTTAGCAGGTTCTTTCTATGCGTTATTTACCACTAACAGACTCCGACCGCGCTTCCATGTTGGCGCAAATCGGGGCGCAATCGGTCGACGATTTGTTCCGTGATGTGCCTGAAGTTGCCCGGCTCGACGGGCCGGTGCATGACTTGCCAGACCATCAGAGCGAATATGCCGTGGAGCGCCATATTGCGGCGCTCGCGTCGCTCAACCTTTCGGCGGGGGACTGCCCGAGCTTCCTCGGCGCGGGCGCTTATCGCCACCATGTGCCGGCCAGTGTTGACCAGATGCTGCTGCGCGGCGAGTTCCTGACCTCTTATACGCCTTATCAGCCGGAAGTGAGCCAGGGCACGCTGCAGGCCTTGTTCGAATTCCAGTCGCAGGTCGCGCTGCTGACCGGCATGGATGTCGCCAATGCCTCGATGTATGACGGGGCGACCGCCTGCGCGGAAGCCGTGATGATGGCCGGGCGTGTCACCAAACGCGGCAAAGCCGTGCTGTCGGGCAACCTGCATCCGCATGATATCGATGTCGTGCAGACCACGGCTGATTTGACCGGCTTTTCGCTTATGGTCGCGCCGCCTGCACCGACGGGCAAGGAAGATTTGCTCAAGCTGGTCGATGACCAGACTTCCTGCGTCGTCGTCGGCTATCCTGATTTCTTTGGCCGCATCCGCGATTACAGCGAGCTGGCTGCCGCTGTGCAAGCCAAAGGCGCTTTGCTCATCGTCGTGGTGCGCGAGGTGGTATCGCTCGGGCTGTTGACGCCACCCGGTGCGATGGGCGCCGATATCGTCGTCGGCGAGGGGCAGTCGCTCGGCAACAGTCTCAATTTCGGCGGGCCTTATCTCGGCTTGTTCACCTGCCGCGAGAAATATGTCCGGCAAATGCCTGGCCGTCTTTGCGGCCAGACGGTGGATGCCGAAGGCAAGCGCGGTTTCGTGCTCACGCTTTCGACCCGCGAGCAGCATATCCGCCGCGATAAGGCGACGAGCAATATCTGCACGAACTCCGGGCTTTGTGCGCTTGGTTTTACCATGCATGTGAGCCTGCTTGGCGAAGAAGGGCTCAAGCGCCTTGCGAAGCTCAACCATGCCCGCGCGCTGGAGTTGGCGGAGAAAATCGCCAAAATTCCGGGTTGCAAGGTTCTCAACGACAGTTTCTTTAACGAAATAACCGTCAGTTTGCCTAAGTCTGCGATAGAAGTTGTGGATAAATTGGCACAGAAAGCCTTATTAGCCGGGGTTCCGCTCGCTCGCCTCTATCCAGAGCGCAAGGAAATGGCTAATCTCCTTTTGCTAGCGGTGACGGAGCTGAACGAAAGCAGTGACATCGACGCGCTGGTGCATGCATTGGGAGAGGTTTGTGCATGAATAATCAGGGTCGCCCGACGCAAATGAGCGCGCCACTGCTGCCTGCCAATCGCGGGCTGCAGCTGGAAGAGCCGCTGATTTTCGAGCAAGGGCAACCCGGACGCACCGGCGTCGATCTTCCGGATATCGAATTGCCGAATGATCGTCTCGGGGGGCTGCGGCGCAAGGAAGCCATCGGGCTTCCCGGCCTTTCCGAACCGCAGGTCGTGCGGCATTTCACCCGGTTGAGCCAGAAGAATTTCGGTATCGACAGCACCTTTTACCCGCTCGGTTCGTGCACCATGAAGCACAATCCGCGCCTCAATGAGAAAATGGCGCGTCTGCCGGGTTTTGCCGATTTGCACCCGTTGCAGCCGGAAAGCACGGTGCAGGGCGCGTTGGCGCTGATCAACGAGCTTTCCGACTGGCTGATGAAGCTGACGGGTATGCCCTGCGTGGCGATGTCCCCCGGCGCGGGCGCGCATGGCGAATTCTGCGGCATGGCCGCGATCAAGGCGGCGCTGGAAGCGCGCGGCGAGGGGCATCGCAAGCGCGTGCTGGTGCCGGAATCCGCGCATGGCACCAATCCGGCGACGGCGGCGGCGCTCGGCTTCACGGTCGATGCCATTCCCGCGACCGCTGAAGGCCGTGTCGATCTCGCGGCGTTCCGCGCCAAGCTCGGGCCGGACGTCGCGGCGCTGATGCTGACCAACCCCAACACTTGCGGGTTGTTCGAGCGCGATATCGTGACGATCGCCGCAGCGGTGCATGAAGCGGGTGCTTATTTCTATTGCGATGGCGCGAACTTCAACGCGATTGTCGGACGCGTGCGTCCTGCCGATCTTGGCATCGATGCCATGCATATCAATCTGCACAAAACCTTCTCCACGCCGCATGGCGGCGGCGGGCCGGGCTCCGGCCCCGTCGTGCTCGCGGCGAGCCTTGCGCCCTACGCGCCGTTGCCGCGCATCGAGCAGCGCGACGGTAGCTGGCATCTCGTCGAGCATAAAGCCGATGGCGCCGAACAAAGCTTTGGCCGCATGAAGGCTTTCCATGGCCAGATGGGTATGTTCGTGCGCGCGCTGACTTATATGCTCTCGCACGGCGCGGACGGCTTGCGTCAGGTGGCGGACGATGCCGTGCTCAACGCCAATTATATCCTCGCTTCGTTGAGCGATGTGATGACCGCGCCTTTTGCTGGCCCCTGTATGCATGAAGCACTATTCGACGACCGCTTCCTGC
>JBDHTV010000252.1:0-2764 GCA_039808825.1 Bdellovibrionales bacterium
CTTTGAGCCGCCAGATGAAGGCGTCGAGCGCATAGTGGGTCGATTGCGGCAAGGCGAGCAGCGGCACGAGCCAAGCGAGTGTCGCCGGTTCGGTCAGACGCGGCAGCGGTTGAAAGAGGCGGAATAACCCAGGATGGTCGCGCCAGACCAGTCCGTCCCATAAACCCTCTTCGAGATAAGCCAGGCCGAGCAGGATGAGCAGATAAAGCGGCAGCAGGCGCAGCGTGAAGAGCAGGCTGACGCGCCAGGGCGGCGCATCATGGGGCTGCTGCGCGGCGCGATTGCGGCAGAAGACCCAGATGAGTGCGATGTAGGGCACGCCATGCGCCACGACATTGAGCGCGGTGAAGGCAAGGTCGTTATTAAACAGAACGATGCCGACGCCCCAGGACAGGGCCGTGCCGAGCAGCAGCAGGTTCTTCGGCCAGTTGATCAGCCTACGACGCCAACTGTCATGCGCTTCCTTGATGCAATAACCGCCGAGCAGTAGCGCGTAAACCGCCAGCCCCATGCGGTCGAACCACAATGGCAGACTGACGAAATCGTCGGCGACAAACCAGTTGAATTGCCGTGGCAGATGCGTATGCCAATAGAGCAGGGGGTAGAGCGTCGCGGCATAGATGGCCGCTTGGTCGAGCCGCTTGCGCCAGCGGCTGGCCTGCTCCGTGCGACTATACAACATCATGAAGCCATATTGCTGACGCACGAAATGGAACACGGCGAGATAAGTCAACGCGCGCCAGAACCACAGCGCATCCACGCTATAAAGCAACGCGCCGCCTGCCCAGCACAGCAGCGGCGTGAGCAGATACAACGCCGGATGCTGGCGCAGCTCATCCGGGTCGGCATAGGTGCGGAACAAGGTGCTGTAGACATGCGCAACATCGACGCCGATGATGAGCAGCGCCCAGCTCCAGGCGGGCATGGCGGACAGGGCCATGATCGGTTCCTGCAGCACCAGCACGAGTGCGGTGATAACCAACGCGGGTGCAAGAATGAAGGCGCTATCAAGTCGTGCCGAATAAATCCAGGGCTGCGCCGTTCGGCTCATAATGATGACCGGTAAGGCAGTTTGAGATGAGCGAGCACGGCTTCCGCCGCGCGCACGCCCTGATAATTGGCTTCCTCGAAAATCGAGATGCCGCTCATGTCGGAATGGGCCTGGAACAGCGGTAGCGGCAGGTTCGGCTGCCGCGCCTCGTTCCAGATCGTGTCCGGCACCGGACGCACCATGCCGTGGCCCCAGAGCCAGACATCGAGCCGCTGCACATGCCCGACCAGCTCGGGATGAATACGGTAGAGCTCGGTCAGGATAAGTTTCTGCCACTCGGCATAGGGCCGCGCGATGGCTTCCTGCCGCGCTTGCACGGGGGGCAGATGGTCAAGTGGCCAGTAATAGGTCAATACCGTGGCAAGCTGGTAGCGGTTCAGATTCTGATGCGTCGCCACGACATAGCCGAGCATCGGGCTGTCGTAAATCACATTGTCCCAGGCGCGCCGCTCGCCCTTGCCCTGCGGTAGCGCATCGAGCGTGATATTGGCGACCATCCACGGGCTATAAACCCAGGGCGCGTCGGGCTGCGCCTGCGGCAACAGCCGGGCGCTGACAAAGTGCGGCACGGCAAGGATGACGGCTTGCGCCGCGTAGCGTGTGCTTGTGTCCGTGGCTAAATCGAGCACCGTCACGCGCGCCGTGTCAGTTTCATGCGTAACTTGATAAGCAAGTTGACGGGTTTTCAATTGTCCTTTGAGCTGTGCGCGCAATTGCTTGACGATCCAGCCATTGCCTTCCGGCCAGGTCACGACTGCCTGCGGATCGGTATTGGCGGCGCGCCCGTCACGTCCGGCGAAATAATGGATGCCTGCCCAGGCCGAAATGACGGTGCTGTCGGCGCCGTAATCGTCGCGCAGGCAATAATCGACATACCAGCGCAGCGTTCGGCTGGTCCAGCCCTGTTGCGCCATATAATCAGCCATGACGATCTTGTCGAGCGCGCGCAAATCGGCGTCGGCGCTGCTATAGGCAACGGGAATGGCGAAGGCCCGCTGGCCATCCGCGCCTTTGCGGTGCTTATAGCCCTCCATCGCGGCGAAGAAGCTCTGATATTGCTTTTGATCGTCGGCGCTTGCACCGAGCTGCGGTACCAGCCCTTCCTGCCAGCGCCCGGCGCGATAGAGCCGCTCCTGCGGATCGGCGCAGAGATGATATTCGTTATAGAGCGGCAGCCCGTCGCGCATGCCGGTGATAATGCCGAGCGCGCGGAACAGTTCCTGTGCCGCTTGCGCTTCCGCCGTCAACAACGGCACATAATGTGCGCCCCACGGATAGGCGGAGACGGCGTTCTGCCCCGATTGCGCATTGCCGCCGACGGCATCTTCAAGCTCCAGCAGCACATAGTCGGTGACGCCCGCTTGTTCAAGTTTCCAGGCGGCGGAAAGCCCGGCAATGCCGCCGCCGATGATGACCACGCGTGCCTGTTCGGTCGTGTCTGGGGCGGGCAGATTGCCTTGCCGCAGCCGATGCCCCGCCGCGCTATTGGCGCCGACAATCGCGCCGGGAACTGGCGCCGGCGGCTCCGGCAATAGCGCAGGGACAGCGATGGCGCCCGCCGCAAAGCTCGCGCTGCCGATCAGGAATTGCCGCCGGTCAATGGGCACCGTAATCCGCCCATTCTTCGTCGAAATAATGCACGAGCACCTGATTGTCGAGCCGGTTGACCGGCGTCGGTTCCCGCACCATGTCGGGTGGAAACTGCAGCATGCT
>JBDHTV010000253.1:0-2756 GCA_039808825.1 Bdellovibrionales bacterium
CTGCTCCGCGCAAGCCCGCCGCCGCCGACATATTGCCAGCGGATGGTGGGGTAGGCCTGGTTCGGGTCCTTATAGATGGAGCTGACGATCACAACGCCGTTATTGCCGAAGGTGAAAGGCTGCATGATTTGCCCGGCCGCCAGCACGATATCGTTGAGCTGCACTTTGGTGACGGAGGCCGATTGCGCCACCATGTCAGCGATGCTGAAAGTGATGCGATCGACCTTCTGCTGATAGAGCAGATAGCGCGTCATATCCATGCCGCCCAACAGCAGGATCAGCAGGATCGGGAAGACGAGCGCGAGCTCCACCGCCGCCACGCCGCGCTGGCCATATGACCGCCGCAGGCGGTTATATTTAGCCGTAAGGTTCATTTTTCACCACAATGCGCGACTGGAGATTCATCACCCCGTCTTTACCAAGCACGTTCTGCATGATCGGCGTCATGATCGGCCACGGGTAAGTGACGGTGTAGACAACGATATCCCCGGCATTACCGTACCCGGCTGCCCCGATATCACTGTCATATTTGCCGTTGCCGTTGGTATCGGTGAAATTTTCGCCCGTATCCCATTTACCGTTCCCGTTAGCATCGATGAAGGGCTCGCCGGTACCGATCGCGCTCAGGGATTTATAAGCGGTCGCCGTGATGCTGATCTTGGAACTGTCCATGATGAAGCCGGCCATTTTGTTGACCGTATCGGCGATGGTCTGGGCCTGAGTCTCCGCGGTGCCGATATAGCCGGTCTTGCCGGTGCGCGAGCCATTGGCCGCCGCGCATTCGAGCACATGCTGCGCGAACATCACCATTGCCGATTCCATGATGCCGATGATGAGCAGGAAATAGAATGGCGCAATGAGCGCGAACTCGACCGCCGTCGCGCCGCGCTGCCCGTGCCGCGCCGTCCGTCTGCTCAAGCGCAGCAGATTTTGACCACCAATCCGCACGTCCCTGTCCCCGTTTCCGCGGCGTTCCCGGTTACTTTGGTCGCCAGCTTATTCAGGGATTATCGCAGGTTATGTTTGATAAAAACCTAATAATATCCAATAGTTATGCCGCATTCGTGCACACGACCGCGCGCAAAAAGGCAGGCGAAACGAAGCCCTTAGCCGTGAACGTTTCAGGGTTATTTCGAGTTTCGAACCAATTGGCTTAACCGGCGGTAATCTTTTCCACCAGCGTGGGCCGATCTTCGGGCGCTACGGGCCGCAATGTCGGGAACGCGATAACCTCGCGAATGCTCGGCGCATCGGTCAGCAGCATGACCATGCGGTCGATGCCGATGCCGAGCCCGCCGGTGGGCGGCATGCCATATTCGAGCGCGATGACGAAATCGCGGTCCATCAGATGGGCCTCGTCATTGCCGCCTTCGCGCGCCTCGACCTGCTCCTTGAACCGCGCAAACTGATCGAACGGGTCATTGAGCTCGGAGAAGGCATTCGCTACTTCCCAGCCATTGATATAGGTCTCGAAGCGCTCGGAGAGGCGCGGATTGCTTCGGTGCGTCTTGGCGAGCGGCGAGATATCCTTGGGCAGATCGATGACATGGGTTGGCTGCAACAGCTTGTCCTCGACGCAGGCGCCGAAGGCCGCTTCCACCGCCTGTCCCCAGTTGGAGCCCGGCTTGATCTCGGCGCCCAACTTGCGCGCCGCGGCGACCGCTTCCGCCGCGTCAGCAATCGCCATAAAGTCGACGCCCGTATGTTCCTTGACCAGATCGGCCATACTCTTGCGCGGCCACGGCGCGGTGAAATCGATCTCGCGGTCGCCATAGGCGATCTTGGTCTTGCCATGCAGCAGCTGCACCGCCCCGGCGATGATGTCCTCAGTCAGCGCCATCATGTCGTGGTAATCGGCATAGGCTTTGTAAAGTTCGATCGAGGTGAATTCCGGATTATGCTTCACCGAAACGCCTTCGTTGCGGAAAATCCGCCCGATCTCGAACACGCCTTCCGCGACGTCGCCGATCAACATGCGCTTCAGATGCAGTTCCGTCGCGATACGCAGATAAAGATCGATATCCAGCGTATTGTGATGTGTGACGAAGGGCCGCGCCAGCGCGCCGCCGGGAATGCTCTGTAAGATCGGTGTTTCGATCTCGATAAAGCCGCGCGCATCGAGCAGGCTGCGAATGAAGCGGATGATCTGCGCGCGCTGGCGGAAGATGCGGCGGCTGTTTTCATTCGCGATCAGATCGGCTTCGCGGCCGCGATAACGCTCTTCCGGGTCCACCAGCCCGTGCCGCTTTTCCGGCAAGGGGCGCAGCGATTTGCACAACAACGTCGTCGCCGTGCTATCGATGGTTAGCTCGCCGCGCGGCGTGCGACGCACGACACCGTCAACGCCGATGATGTCGCCGATATCAAGCAGCTTGAGGAATTGTTGCTGCTGTTCCGGTAGCTCCTTGACGCTGTGATAGACCTGCACCTTGCCCGTCGGGTCGCGCAGATCGATGAACATGCCGCTGTTGCGCATCGATATGATGCGCCCGGCGATGCGCACCGTATCGGCGGTTTTTTCGCCCACCGGCAGCGCCGCATATTTTTCCTGCAGGGCCGACGCTTTCGCATCCGGCGTGAAGCTGTGCGGAAAGAGCGGCACGCCCATCGCCTGCAGCTGCTGCATATTGTGATATTTGGCGAAAAGCGTTGCGCCGCTATCGATCTGATCAGACATCGTAAAAATCCTTTGTTGCGCGGGTGAAGTTAGAGGGTTTATGGTGCTTTTTGAAGTCTATTTTGTTGAAAAAGAGCCC
>JBDHTV010000254.1:0-2755 GCA_039808825.1 Bdellovibrionales bacterium
GGCGACGCCTCGCGCTCCATCCGTAGTATGTTGCTGCTCAGCGTCATTGTTTTCGGTATTGGCCTGCACCAGCTGTTCCGCGCCGCGGCGGCGCCGCTTGCGCCGCCCACGCCGGACGATATCGCGCAGGCCGTGAAGATCATCGCGACGTCGCCGAACACCACGGCCAATCTGGCGCTTACCGGCGATAAATATCTGCTCTTCAACCGCGACCGCGACGCCTTCATCATGTATGGCCGCATCGGCAACAGCCTGATCGCGCTCGGCGACCCGGTCGGACGGCGCCAATCCTATGCCAGCCTGATCTGGCTGTTTCGCGAGCTCGCCGACCAGTATCGTTGTCAGCTGGCCTTTTATCAGGCGAGCACTGAATGTCTGCCGCTTTATATCGACGCGGGGTTCCAGTTCGTGCGGCTCGGCGAGGAAGCCTTCGTGCCGCTGGCCGACTTCACGCTGGAGGGCGGCCGCTACCGCACGCTGCGGCAGACCATGGCGCGTGGCACGCGCGATGGTCTGACTTTCGCGATTGAGCCGGTTGCGGCGGTTCCGGCCGTTGAGCCGGTCTTGCGTGCCATTTCCGACAGTTGGCTGCAGCAGAAAGAAACGCGCGAGAAGGGGTTCTCACTCGGCTTCTATCGCAAGGATTATATCGAGCATTTTCCGGTTGCCATCGTTCGGCAGGGCGAAACGGTCGTGGCCTTCGCGAACCTGTGGGCCAGCGCCGATAAGATCGAACTCAGCGTCGATCTGATGCGTCATAATCAGCAGGCGCCCGGCAGCACGATGGATTTTCTCTTTGGCAACCTGTTACAGTGGGGCAAGGAGCAGGGTTATCGTTATTTCAATCTCGGCATGGCGCCCTTGGCCGGATTCCAGACGCATCGGCTCGCGCCGCTCTGGAACAAGGTCGGCGCCTATATTTATACGCGCGGCGAACGGCTCTATAATTTTCAAGGCGTGCATGCCTTTAAGGAAAAGTACCATCCCGAATGGCGGCCGCGTTACCTCGCCTATAATGGGCAATCGTCGCTGCTCATCCTGCTGCAGATCGCGCTGTTGATTGCCGGTGGCTGGAAGGGACTGCTCCGCAAATGAAACGCTGGTGTCTCCTGCTGGTTTTACTTGCCGTGCCTGCGCTAGCTGAAGCGCCGCCGGAGCGTGTGCCGGTCGATCAGTTCGGATCCGCCCGCTTCTACAAGCCGGACAGCAAGACGCCGGCGTCCTTTGTCGTCGTGCTGTCTCCTTCAACGGGCTGGGACGATACTGCGCACAATCTGGCCCAGCAGTTGCGGCAGGACGGCGCCGCCGTGCTGGGGCTCGATGTCAAAAGCTATTATGCCAACCGGGCGCAATCGAACGACGAATGCCTCTATCCAACCGGCCTTATCGAAGATCAGGCCGAGAAGTTGCAGAAACATTTCCGCGAGCAGGGCTTCGAACGTCCTATGTTGATCGGCCTCGGTGATAGCGGTAGCCTCGCCGCCGTGACGACGCTGCAAACATTGCCCGGCACCTATCGCGGCGTCATCGCGCCGGACTTTTGCGCCCCGGTGTTGGCGCCGAAGCCGTTATGTGTCGACGACGATGTGAAGCTGGACGGCAATCAGTATCATCCGGGCAACGCTTCGACATTGTTGCAGATCGAAACGCTGCATCTCGCGCAGGGCCATGATTGTCCCGGCCAGAACGGCGTATGGCCGGTGGGGCCTGCCGTGTCCGATGCGGCGCAATATGTCCGTCTTAGTATGATGGCGGATGCGCGTGCCGTGCGGGCCGATAGCATCGCCGATCTGGCTGATTTGCCGCTGACTTATCTGCCTTCGGCCGACAAAAGCAACGACTGGCTCATTGTCTTTGTCTCGGGCGACGGCGGCTGGCGCGATATCGACCGCCAGATCGGCAAGGCATTGCAGCAAGCGGGTTATGCCGTGGTCGGGCTCGACAGCCTGCAATATTTCTGGAGCAAGAAAACTCCGGCGCAAACGGCGGCCGTGCTCGACCGCATCGTCACCAGCGCCGCGCGCAGCTGGGGCAAGCGTCATATCGCGCTCGCCGGCTATTCCTTCGGGGCGGAGATCTTGCCCTTCACCCTGCCGTTGATGCGCAGCAAGGATCTCGTGCGGCAGCTGAGTTTTGTTGGCTTCAGCAAGAATGCGAGCTTCGAGATTACGGTCGGCGGCTTTCTGGGCCACGGAGACAAAAACTACAATACACGGCAAGCCGTGAGAAACATCAAGCAGACACCCATTCTCTGCATTTATGGCGACGAGGAAGTGGCCGACGGCGACACGATTTGCCCTGAATTGACACAGGACAACATCGCACGCGCCATGTTCCCCGGCGGCCATCATTATAACCAGGATTACGCCAGGCTGGCGCAACGCGTGATCGCCGAACTCGTGAAATTGTCGACGGCTGACGACAACAAGGCCGAGAAACCTTAGTGGTTAGCGGATGAGCTCAAGCCACGGCGTGACGCCGATCATGCCGTCTGTCCATTCGCGCACCGCGCGCAGATCGAGATCGTAGCTGGCATCCGCTTGTTCCATGCCGGGATAACGCACCAGAATCCGGATCAGCGGTGGGGTGGCGTCGGCGGCGATCGCGGCCGCGACCGTAGCCCAGACGGTGTCGGTGGCCCAGTCGCGTACGGTGACGAGCCGGTCGCCTTGCCAGACCTCGTAACGCACTTCGATGGTGTCAGGGTCGCGGTAGCCCGGCGTATAAGGCGCGATCTGGATATGCGTACCGTCGG
>JBDHTV010000255.1:0-2750 GCA_039808825.1 Bdellovibrionales bacterium
TCCAGCTGGTCGGCATATTGCGGATACAGCTTCTTGAACTTGGCCAAAATGGCAGCCTTGTCGTTCGGATGCAGCGCGATCTCGTGCTGCATGCTCAGACGAATCGACTCGGAGAGGATTTGCTCCCGTGCCTGCGGATTGGCACGAATGAGATCCCACATCTTTTCGTTGAAATGGCTGGGATCAGTGGCAAGAATGTTTTGCAAGGTCACGGTATATGACTCCGCCGCAACAGCTTCAGCATGCACCGGGATGCTCGTAAAACCGACCGCAAAAGCCAAAGCTGAGCAAAGCAATTGATGCTTCAACGAAAAACGCTTATGCGCCGTGACCAGGTTTGCCATTAAAATACCCCTGAAATGTCATAATTGCTTTGGGAGTGGACGCTATTTCTGGTTAAAAATCAAATAATATTATAAGGTTAACACCAGGTTTACAGCCCCATGCGGCCGGTAAAACACAACGCAATAAACGCGAAAACCGGCGTAACAAAACCCTGAACGGAACGATTTTACTGATGAACAACTCGGCGACAAAAACATCGAACTGGCTCGCCACATTGCCACCGCTGCGTGAAGTGATTGCCGCCCACGGCCTGGGCGCACAGAAGGCGCTGGGTCAGCATTTTCTGCTCGACAGCAATATCACCGAGAAAATCGTCCGCCTGTCCGGCGATTTGACGGATGCGCATATTGTCGAAGTCGGCCCTGGCCCCGGGGGCTTGACGCGCGCCCTGCTTGCCAGCAACGCCGCCAGCGTCACCGCCATCGAGCGCGACAACCGCTGCATCGCGGCGCTGGCCCCCTTGGTAGAAGGCAGTCAGGGCCGCTTCAAGCTCCTCAACGCTGACGCGTTGCAAACCGATATCGTCGCGCTGGTTCCGGCACCGCGCATCATTATCGCCAACCTGCCGTACAATATTGGCACGGAGTTGCTGATCGGCTGGCTCCGCCAATATCGCGCCATAGCGGGCATGAACCTGATGTTCCAGCGCGAAGTGGCGGAACGGATTTACGCCCAGCCCGGCAGCAAAAGCTATGGCCGCTTGGCGGTTCTGGCGCAGGCCTGTTGCCATACGGAACGGCTGTTCCATCTGCCCGCCCGCGCCTTCACCCCGCCGCCGAAGGTGGATTCAACCGTCGTGCATTTCCGTCCACGCACCGAAGGACCTGACACCGTCTTGTTGGCAATGTTGGAAAAAATCACCGCGGCAGCATTCGGTCAGCGCCGCAAGATGCTGCGCAGCAGCCTCGCTGCCGTAAACGGGGAAACATTATTGGCGCGCACGGTTATCACACCGACCGCGCGTGCCGAAAATATCGCCGTCGCGGATTTTATCCGTTTGGCGCAAACCGCGTTAGCGCAAACGCAGGCCTAACCTTCACACCCGGCCAGTCCGCAATCAAACATGTTGATATCGGGCGACGGCGCATTGCGCGGCGTTCTGGCGCGGGGTTTACGTGGGCTGCGCGCCTGGGTAAGGTCACGCCAGGCTTTGCCGAATTTCGTGACCAGCGCGATGAAAGTCGCACCCGCTGCGGGCACCGCGACCGTCTGCAGCATCTTGCCGATATTTTCGGCGCCGTCTCCAACCATGCCCAAAACCGGATGCGCTGGTGCGGCCTGCTTGATCAGGGGCGCGCTCATTTCCAGCCCCACCCCGATTACGGCCAGGGTGCCGGAAGCGGTAAAGGAAGTCAGTTCGGCCTTTGTGGCCTTGAACAAGCGCTGCAGTGTGGTCGGCAGAGTCATCGTTGCTCTCGCATAGCGTTGCTGTGGTGCGTCAATTTACCATAGGGCCGCGAAAGTAAAAATTGCTGCTCAACAACCAAAAAACAGCAATTGACGAAAGTAATCCCATAATATTTTCTAGCGCCATGATGACAGCCGAAGACATCGCCCAGCGCCGGGAAGACCGCACCCAGGTCATCTATGGCCATGCCGATCTTGCCAAGCAAGTTGTCGAGCGCGCCGCCATCGAAGGGCAGATGCAGGCACTGCAAGGTTCCGGCGATACAAAAGCCCTAAGCCTGCTCAAGATGAAACGCGATAATCTCGGCCGCAAAGTCACGCTGGAGACTTTTATCGCGCTCGAAGGCAGCAACCCCAAGCAATGGCAAATCAAGCCAACCTGCACCTGCTGCGGCGATGACGTCTTTCTGCACGGGGTCAATTCGCTGCGCACCACGACGAAATATATGCATGCGCCCATCGATCCGGCGACCAAGCCAGAAGAGCGCTGCCGCCTGCGTTCCAACCTGAACATCGATCATGAAGGCGGCGGCAGCACAAAACATCCTTCCGCACGTGAAAATCGCGCCGCCTTTTATCAGCCCGAAATCGTCGGCCAATTTGTGCAGGTCGCGCGCGCCGTGCTGGGGCGCGGTGGCTATACCGAAAGCGCGCTCCGTCAGGTTTTGAAAAATGCCGACACATTGAAAGTCTGGGACAAAGTCCACGACCCCGATTTGGCGCCGTACCAGCTTCTGGGGCTCGAGAATAATCGTTTCCCCATCAAATTCAAAAGCGGCCGGCTGGACGATATCAGTTTTATGGTCGAGAAAAAGCTGGCCGCGGATGATCATAACCGTGAGAGCATGGTGCCGAGCGATGTACGGCTCTACGGCCGTTTTACCGACCGGCTCTATCAAGGCGAAGGCCGTTTGCGCATGATCCCCGGCCTGTCCGAGGTCGTGCATCAACTTATGTCGGTCAACGAAGTTCAGCGGCTGAAGAGCAAAGGCATTACA
>JBDHTV010000256.1:0-2742 GCA_039808825.1 Bdellovibrionales bacterium
GAAACGCCGTTGCCATCGACGAGTGGATAGGTCGCGATGGCCTCCGGATTTTCGGTAAAGCTGCGCAGGCGCACGAGTCCACGCAAGCCATGCGGCCCCGTGATCTTGCCGACGCAGATTTTCCGTTCCTGTTCCATCGCCCTGTCCGACTAAGCCTGTCTTAGGCCTGCGCGGCTTCAGCCGGCGCTTCGGCAGCGGCAGCCTTCGCGGCTTCAGCGGCCTTCAACCGTTCCTGAGCCTTCGCCTTGGGCGCGGACTTCTTCGGCGACTCGCGATATTCGACCTTCGGGCCGAGGCTCTTTGCAAACAGGAAACGCGCGACGCGTTCGCTCGGCTGCGCGCCGTTCTTGATCCAGTATTGCACGCGCTCGACATCGAGACGCACGCGATCCGGATTGTCATTCGCCATCGCCGGGTTGTAGGTGCCGACCTTTTCGATAAAACGGCCGTCGCGCGGGCTGCGGCTATCCGCGACCACAATGTGGTAGAACGGACGCTTCTTGGCGCCGTGACGGCTCATACGCATAACGAGTGGCATTGCTTATACTCCTTTAGTTAAAAACACATCATTCATGGGCAAACATGTCACAAAGCCGTTGCCCGAACGGCTTCGCATTCAAAATCGGCCTGCAGACATTGCTGGTACACGCCGTTTTCATCCGAAAGACCAAGCGACAGGCCGAAGCCGTAGCTCTGATCCCAGAAATCCTGATCCGGCCAACTCTGCAGCGCCGGGATGGCCAGCACATCGAGCCGCGCCAAAGTAAGATGCGGAAAATAATCCACGCCCTTCGCCGTGCGGGCAATCAGCCCCTGCCCGGTCACGGCGTCATGCACCGCGCCCTGCAGTGCCGACAATTCGTCCTGTACCGCGACGGCAAACCCTGCCCAGCTCATGCCGCTGTGCTCGTTGCGGCCCGGGCTGAAATAAACACCGCTGAATTGCAGCGAACAAAGATGACCGGCATTCATCACGCGCAGCTTCGGCCACAGTGCGGCCAGCGCCGGTTCTTCGGCATGGAATTGACACAGCGTCACATGCGGCACGGCATTGTTGCCGAGCAGATAGCCGTCCTGCTGCGCGCGGAAATTCTGCTGCGCGAACGCCACGCAATATTCCGCGAGTCCGGCATCGGTCGGCAGCAAAGCGATGTTATAACGCTGCATCACCGGCGCATACTCCCCAGCATCTGCGGCAGATTGCGCATAAAGCCCTTCTGCCCCAGCTTCTTCATCTGCTTCATCACATCGCGCATCTGCAGATATTGCTTAACCAGCTTGTTGACGTCAGCGACGTCAACGCCTGCCCCGATGGCAATGCGACGGCGGCGGCTGGCATTAAGCACACCCACATCCTTGCGCTCGGCTTTCGTCATCGATTGGATAATCGCTTCCTGCCGCTTCAGGATGCTTTCGTCGATATTCGCGGTCTTGAGCTGATCCTTGATCTTGGCGACGCCGGGCAGCAGATTCATCATGCCGCTCATGCCGCCCATCTTGCGCATCTGCCGGAACTGGTCGGCGAGATCGTTGAAGTCGAATTCGCCTTCCTGCATCTTGCGCGCGATGCGTTCGGCTTCCTTCTGGTCGATGACCTCCGCCGCCTTTTCGACCAGCGACACCACGTCGCCGAGATCGAGAATCCGCGTCGCGAGACGGTCGGGGTGGAATACCTCAAGCGCATCGGTCTTTTCGCCGGTGCCGAAGAACTTGATCGGCTGGCCCGTGACCGCGCGCAGCGACAGCGCCGCGCCACCCTTGGCGTCGCCGTCCATACGCGTCAGGATGATGCCCGAAATCTTGACGCCGTCGTGAAAATGCTGCGCGACATTGACCGCGTCCTGCCCGGTCATCGCGTCGGCCACCAGCAGCACATCCTGCGGCTTGACCGCGTCGCGCACCGCCGCCACTTCCGCCATCAGCTCAGCGTCAATCGCCAGCCGCCCGGCAGTATCGTGGATGATGACATCGAAGCCTTCGCGCTTCGCCGTATCGATGGCACGCAGCGCAATCGCCTGCGGCTCCTGCCCGGCAATGATCGGCAAGGTCGCGACATTGATCTGCTGGCCGAGCACGGCGAGCTGTTCCTGCGCGGCGGGACGGCGCGTATCGAGCGACGCCATCAGCACCTTCTTGCGTTCCTTGTCCTGCAAATAGCGCGCGAGCTTGGCGGCCGTGGTCGTCTTACCCGCGCCTTGCAGACCGACGAGCAGCAGCGAAACCGGCGGCGTCGCTTGCAGATTGAGCGGCACCGCGGCGGTGCCAAGCAGATCGAGCAAACAGTCATGCACAATTTTCATGACCTGCTGCGCGGGCGAAACCGAGCGCAGCACTTCCTGCCCGACCGCGCGTTCCTTGACCTTAGCAGTGAAATCCTTGACGACCGGCAGCGCGACGTCGGCCTCCAGCAAGGCGACGCGGATTTCGCGCATCACTTCGGCGACATCATCTTCGCTGATGCTGCCGCTCTTGCCGAGCCGGGCAAAAATATCGCCAAGCTTGCTGGTTAAACTATCGAACATCTTATTCTTTCCCTCGACGGCGGGCGGTGGCTTTCAGCCACCTTGCCTACGCGCGCACCGGCGCGCGGAACCTCAACGGTTCACCAAAACAATACGGCGCGTCATCAGCCGTATTGTTTTGGATTAAGTGTGCCTGCCGTCTGCCTCCTTCGGTTAAAACCCAAACAAAAACGAGCCAGTGCGCGATCACGCGGACTGGCTGAGATTACCGCCGTCAAAC
>JBDHTV010000257.1:0-2728 GCA_039808825.1 Bdellovibrionales bacterium
GTTCCGTTGCTGCGCGCCCATGACGACGACGGCGATACATTGCGGCGTTATCGGTTGCTGCGCGCCGATTATGGCCAACATCCAGCCATTACGTTGTCGCTGATGACGGAGCAGGATGTCGGCGGGGTGAAGCAGCCGCGCAGCACGCGCGGGGCGGCGCATGCCTTTCGCCAATTGCACGATCATATCGTTTATTAAGGGACTTCAGCGCGGCAGCAGATTGCGATAAATCGCCGCCGTCTTACCACGAATGGCGCTTGCTGCCATTTCTCCCATCACGAGCGCACGACCGGCAGCCCCCAACTTGGCTCGGAGCGGCGCATCGGTCGCCAGCTGCTTGAGCGCACCAGTCAAAGCAAAGACATCGTTGGGCGGCACGAGCAGCGCATTGCCCGGCTGGGCAATCTCGCGCACACCGGCGAGATCGCTCGCGACAATCGGACGGCCGCAGGCGGCGGCGTCGAGCAAAGTCTTGGGCAGCCCTTCCCGCACCCGGCAGGGCAGCACGGCGATATGGGCACGCGCCCATAAATCGCCGATATTTTTGACCTGCCCCAGATAGCTGACGCCTGGTAACTTGGCCCAGTTCTCCAGTTGCGTAGCGCTGAAGCTGGTCGGGTTGTCGTCGGGCAGGCCGGCGAGCAGCAGATTGAGCGCGACGCCCGCGTTGCGACAGGCTTGTTGCGCCTCGACCAGCAAATCGATGCCTTTGGAATGCAGCATGCGCCCGGCATAGGCGCAGGTCACGGCTCCGTCCGGCTCCGGCAGCGGCTGCAGCTTGTCGGTATCGACCCCCGAACCGCGCAGCAGGATGGTCTGTTCGTCCGCGACGATGCCGAGCGTGATGAACAGCGCGCGGTCATCCTGGTTCTGGAACCAGACCTGCACCGAAGGCCGCCGCAAGACAAAGCGCAGCAGCGGCACGAAGGCCGCGCGCAGAATGCGAGCTTTGAGACCGGCATCGGTGAAGATGAAGCCGACGCCGTTCACCGCCGCGACCTGGTGCGGCACCGCGACGAGCCGCGCGGCGAGCCCGCCGAGCAGGACGGCTTTGAGCGCAACATGATGCACGACTTGCGGTTTGAGCCGCCGATAATAACCGGCGATCTGCCATAAATCGCGCAGGGCCAGCAACGGGTTCAAGCTGCGCCGCGCCCAGGCGAGCGGAAATAAATCATAACCGAGCGCCGTGATCGCCTCACCATGTTGCGCCACGCGTGTCAGCACGCCGACCTGATAACCGGCGTCGTGCGCACCCTGCGCCGTCGGCACGCGATGCGAGCAGAAGGCCCAATCCTCCGTGACGAGATAGAGCAAGCGCGGCTTGGACTCACTCATAGAGATTCCAATGCTGGCGCCAGGCGACATACATCAAAACGGTCCAGAGCTGGTGCTGGTGATTGCCGCGCTCCGCCAGATGCGAGGCCCAGACGGCGCGCACCGGCGCGGGTTCCAGCCCGGCATCGTCGAGGATCGGCTCGGCCAGCAGATGCTCGGCCCATTCGCGCAGCGGCCCGCGCAGCCAGGCCGCGAGCGGCACGCCGAAGCCGCTCTTGGGGCGCTCGAACAACTGGTCCGGCACATATTGGCTCAGAATGGCGCGCAGGATGCGCTTGCTCACGCCGTGATGCAGTTTATAGGCGCGCGGCAACCGCCAGCTGAAGGCGATGACGCGCGGATCGAGCAGCGGCACGCGCGCTTCGAGCGCCACGGCCATGCTGGCGCGGTCAACCTTGGTCAACACATCGTCCGGCAGATAGCCGAGCGTATCCCAGAGCTGCATCGCGGCAACCGGATCGTCCGGCACCGGCTCCGGCAGCACCGGCGGCAACGGCGTGATTTCGGCAACCAGCCGTTCCGGCTCCTGCCACCAGCTGGTCAGGAAACGATAGGCGTCTGCCGTATCGCCGCCGCCGAGTGCCGCGAGCTTGACGAGCTTGTCGCCGAGCTGCGGCACACGCAGCCGCGCGGGCAGCTTCTGCCCAAGCCGGTTCCATTGCTCGGGCGGCATCAAGCCCGCGAGCCCGGCCAGCCCGCGCCACAACCAGGGCGGATAAGACTCCAGCTTCTCCCAGGCACGGTAGCGGTTATAGCCGAGGAACCCCTCATCGCCGCCATCGCCCGACAGCGCGACCGTCACCTGCCGCCGTGCGATTTTGGAAACCAGATAAGTCGGGATTTGCGACGAGTCGGCAAAGGGCTCGTCATAGATTTCCGGCAGCAGCGGAATGACCTCCTGCGCCTCCGCCGCCGTAACGTAAGCCTCGGTATGGTCGGTGCCGAGATGCTGCGCGATGGCTTTGGCATAAGGCGCTTCATCGAAATCGCCATGATCGAAACCGATCGAGAAGCTCTTGACCGGCTTGGAGCCCTGCGCCTGCATCAGCGCCGTGACGAGCGTGGAGTCGATCCCGCCCGACAACAGCGCACCGAGCGGCACGTCGGCGACCATCTGGCTTTGCACGACCTGCAGCAACAGCGTGTGCAACTGGGTGGCCGCATCCGTGAACGACAGGCTGTCGTCATGCGGCTGCTGCGCGATGGCGTTGAGATTCCAATAACGCACGGGCTCCGGTTCGGCACCGGCGCGGCAGGTAACATAATGGCCCGGCGCCAGCTTATTGATGCCGACAAAGATGCAATGCGGCGCGGGCACATTGCCGCCGCGGAAATAATGGCCGAGCGCCATGGTATCGATCATGCGCGGACAGGCCGGATGCTGCATCAG
>JBDHTV010000258.1:0-2727 GCA_039808825.1 Bdellovibrionales bacterium
GTTCCGTTGCTGCGCGCCCATGACGACGACGGCGATACATTGCGGCGTTATCGGTTGCTGCGCGCCGATTATGGCCAGCATCCAGCCGTTATGCTTTCGCTGATGACGGAGCAGGATGTCGGCGGTGCGAAGCGGCCGCCCAGCATGCGCGGCACGGCGCATGCCTTTCGCCAATTGCACGATCATCTCGTTTATTAAGCTCTTCAGCGCGGCAGCAGATTGCGATAAATCGCCGCCGCCTTGCCACGAATGGCACTTGCCGCCATTTCTCCCATCACGAGCGCGCGACCGGCCGCCCCCAACTTGGCTCGGAGCACCGCATCGGTCGCCAGCTGCTTGAGCGCCGCCGTGAGCGCCAGCACATCATCGGGCGGCACGAGCAGCGCATTGCCGGGCTGGGCAATCTCGCGCACGCCCGCGAGATCGCTCGCGACAATCGGACGGCCGCAGGCGGCGGCGTCGAGCAAAGTCTTGGGCAGCCCTTCCCGCACCCGGCAGGGCAGCACCGCGATATGGGCACGCGCCCATAAATCGCCGATATTTTTGACCTGCCCCAGATAGCTGACGCCTGGTAACGTGGCCCAATGCTCCAGCTGCGCGGCGCTGAAGCTGGTCGGGTTATCGTCGGGCAGGCCGGCGAGCAGCAGATCGAGCGCGACGCCCGCGTTGCGGCAGGCTTGCTGCGCCGCGACCAGCAAATCGATGCCTTTGGAATGCAACATGCGCCCGGCATAGGCGCAGGTCACGGCTCCGTCCGGCTCCGGCAGCGGCTGCAGCTTGTCGGTATCGACGCCCGAGCCGCGCAGCAGGATTGTCTGTTCGGCGGCGACGATGCCGAGCGTGATGAACAGCGCGCGGTCATCCTGGTTCTGAAACCAGACCTGCACCGAAGGCCGCCGCAAGACAAAGCGCAGCAGCGGCACGAAGGCCGCGCGCAGGATGCGGGCTTTGAGACCGGCATCGGTGAAGATGAAGCCGACGCCGTTCACCGCCGCGATCTGGTGCGGCACCGCGACGAGCCGCGCGGCGAGCCCGCCGAGCAGCACGGCTTTGAGCGCGACATGATGCACGACTTGCGGTTTGAGCCGCTGGTAATAACCGGCGATCTGCCATAAATCACGCAGGGCCAGCAACGGGTTCAAGCTGCGCCGCGCCCAGGCGAGCGGATAAAGCGCATAACCGAGCGCCGTGATCGCCTCACCATGTTGCGCCACACGTGTCAGCACGCCGACCTGATAACCGGCGTCCTGCGCGCCCTGCGCCGTCGGCACACGATGCGAGCAGAAGGCCCAATCTTCCGTCACGAGATAAAGCAGATGCGGCTTGGACTCACTCATAGAGATTCCAGTGCTGACGCCAGGCGACATACATCAAAACCGTCCAGAGCTGATGCTGGTGGTTGCCGCGTTCCGCCAGATGCGAGGCCCAGACGGCGCGCACCGGCGCGGGTTCCAGCCCGGCATCGTCGAGAATCGGCTCGGCCAGCAGATGCTCGGCCCATTCGCGCAGCGGCCCGCGCAGCCAGGCCGCGAGCGGCACGCCGAAGCCGCTCTTGGGGCGCTCGAACAACTGGTCCGGCACATATTGGCTCAGAATGGCGCGCAGGATGCGCTTGCTCACGCCGTGATGCAGTTTATAGGCGCGCGGCAACCGCCAGCTGAAGGCGATGACGCGCGGATCGAGCAGCGGCACGCGCGCTTCGAGCGCCACGGCCATGCTGGCGCGGTCAACCTTGGTCAACACATCGTCCGGCAGATAGCCGAGCGTATCCCAGAGCTGCATCGCGGCAACCGGATCGTCCGGCACCGGCTCCGGCAGCACCGGCGGCAACGGCGTGATTTCGGCAACCAGCCGTTCCGGCTCCTGCCACCAGCTGGTCAGGAAGCGATAGGCGTCTGCCGTATCGCCGCCACCGAGCGCCGCGAGCTTGACGAGCTTGTCGCCGAGCTGCGGCACGCGCAGCCGCGCGGGCAGCTTCTGCCCAAGCCGGTTCCATTGCTCGGGCGGCATCAGCCCCGCAAGCCCGGCCAGCCCGCGCCATAGCCAGGGCGGATAAGACTCCAGCTTTTCCCAGGCGCGGTAGCGATTATAGCCAAGAAAACCTTCGTCGCCGCCATCGCCCGACAGCGCGACCGTCACCTGCCGCCGCGCGATTTTGGAAACCAGATAGGTCGGGATCTGCGACGAGTCGGCAAAGGGCTCGTCATAGATTTCCGGCAGCAGCGGAATGACCTCCTGCGCCTCCGCCGCCGTGACATAAGCCTCGGTATGGTCGGTGCCTAGATGCTGCGCGATGGCTTTGGCATAAGGCGCTTCGTCGAAATCGCCATGATCGAAACCGATCGAGAAGCTCTTGACCGGCTGGGTGCTCTGCGCCTGCATCAGCGCCGTGACGAGCGTGGAGTCGATCCCGCCCGACAGCAACGCGCCGAGCGGCACGTCGGCGACCATCTGGCTTTGCACGACCTGCAGCAGCAGGGTGCGCAACTGGCCGGTTGCATCCGCGAAAGACAGGCTGTCGTCATGCGGCTGCTGCGCGATGGCGTTAAGATTCCAATACCGCACCAGCGCCGGCTCCGTACCGGCGCGGCAGATGACATAATGGCCCGGCGCCAGCTTGTTGATGCCGACAAAAATGCAATGCGGCGCCGGCACATTGCCGCCGCGGAAATAATGGCCGAGCGCCATGGTATCGATCATGCGCGGACAGGCCGGATGCTGCATCAG
>JBDHTV010000259.1:0-2716 GCA_039808825.1 Bdellovibrionales bacterium
AGCGTCGGCGGCAAGACCGGCATCGACAGCGACTACGGTAAGAATCTTATCGGCGCGTTCTATCAGCCGCGCCTCGTCCTCGCCGATACCGGCGTGCTACGTTCGCTGCCCCGCCGGCAACTGGCCGCCGGATTTGCCGAGGTCGTCAAATATGGTTTGATCGACCGGCCCGATTTCTTCGCCTGGTGCGAACAGCATGGCCCTGCGCTGCTCGCGGGCGACAATGCGCTGCTGGCCGAGGCTGTGCGTCAAAGCTGCGCCGCCAAAGCCGCGATAGTCGCCGCCGACGAACGCGAGGCCGGGCAGCGCGCCCTGCTCAATCTGGGTCATACGTTCGGCCATGCGCTCGAAGGCGTGACCGGTTTCGGCGACGCGCTCTATCATGGCGAGGCCGTGGCCATTGGTTGCGCGCTCGCCTTGCGCTTCAGTATCGCGGAAGGTCTCTGCGATGCCGCAGCATTGGTACGCTATGAAGCGCTCTGCACCGCCTGCGGCCTGCCGCATCAACCGCAGGCACCGGCCAGCGCCATCCCGCAGCTCATGCATTTCATGCAAGGCGACAAAAAGAACCGCGACGGCCAGATTACCTTGATCCTGCTGCGCGGCATCGGCCAAAGCTTCGTCCAGCATGGCGTGAGCACCACGAAACTGCAGCAGTTCTGGCAAACCGTGCTGAACTAAAGTCCCTTCAGCCTAAGGCCGATGGCGGGGTTGCGGCGGGTGTTGCTTGCTGCGTGGGCCGCTGCGGCTGCACCGGCACCACGAGATCGCCAATCAGCGGTATGGGTTTATCGGAACGCGGACAGATTTGCAGCAAAGCCTTGATAGCGCTTTCAGGAATAGCATCTGCGAAAAATCGGGACATAATAACTCCGTTGCATACCCACCTTTTCTGCACCCTGTGTCCCCACGCGCCAAGTGACACAAAGCCGCGCCCGCTGCTATGCCGCAGACGATATTAAACTTGTTCGAACACGGGGGTCACCGCCTGCGTACCGTTCCAGCCCTGCGCCCGGATCGCGCCCGTGGCCGGACATAGTTCGACCGCGAGACGGCTTTCCTGGTTCAGCACCGGCGCACGCAGCCAGCCGAAACCCGTGCCGGCGGCGATGAATTGCTGCAAGGCGCGCAACCGGCCCGGCGCGTCATTGGGCCCGAGATCACCGGGCAATTCAGGATTGAGCCAGCAATTGCTGACGGCGCGTTCGTGCCGCACCACCGTAGCGGCATAGCTTTTCTGGATGATCGCATAATCGTCGGGCCCAAGTCCGGCGAGCGTAAAGATGACCGGCGCGGCCACCTCGGCCTCGCGCAACATATGTAACGCCGTTGCATAATCCGGTGCCGTCTCCATCACCTGCCGCAGCAGCAGCACCGGCGGCGTGCCGCGCGTCTTGAGCCAATGTCTGCGGCTATAGAGCCAACCGGTGATGAGCCCGAGATATTTGCCGAGCCCGAAACTGCGCCGCGGCGCCTGGTTGATGCAGGCGGCGAAACGGCCCGGCGCATTGGCCTGCAGCACGCCGACACAGCCCGGCCAAGTGATGTTACTCCACGGCCCGGCGGCGCTTTGGCATTGCGCCACGACCGCAAGCTCGCCGAGGCGCGGAAATGGCCAGTCGAGCACGCGCGCCAAGACCGGCGCGCCGCTGGCATTGAACAAAATCGCGGCGCTGCAGCCCCATTCATAATTGAGATTGGCGAACCACGCGCCACGCCGCCCGACCTGCGCCGCGATGCGCGCGATCTCGTCGCGATAGGGAATGGTGCGCCCCCTGGCCCAGCGCTGCGAAGCCCAATCCAGCACGGCCACGAGCGGCGGGGTCAGCAGCTTGTCGCCCATGCGCAGCAGCGTCTGCGCCGCCTCCGGCATCCGCGCCGCGAGTGCGGCATGGTCACCGTCCGGCAAAGTGACGACAGGATAGACCGGCTGCATCACGCCAGTTCCCGCACCAACGCCTCGACCGCCTCGGCGACGGCCTTGACCGGAATCGTGTCCATCGCCTCGCCGCCGAATTGCTGCGCCATGACAATGCGGTTATGCGACACCCGCGGCGCGAGCTTGCCCGCCGCCGTCGGCCCGAACAGCGACACCAGCGGACAATCGACCGCCGCCAGCATATGGCTCGTGCCGTTGTCGTTCGTCACGCACAGCTTGAGCCGCTCGCCGACCGCCATCGTTGCGGTCAAGGAAAGCTGCCCGCCCCAGATCGCGTCCTGCAGCGGGAATTTCGCCGTCGGCAAGGCGCGCTGCAGTTCGGCGTGCCAACCCGTCTCTTGCGGCCCGAGCAGGAAAACCGGTATTCGCCCTGCAATCGCTTGCTGCCCGGCAAGCTCGATAAAACGCGGCAGTGGCCAGATCTTGACCGTATTGCCAGCGCCGGGCACGAGACCGATATAGGCCTTGCCCTCGGGCAGGATCAGCGCCGCCTTGGCCCGGTCGTCGCGCGGCACGTCGATCCCGCCGCTCACCACCGGGCGGCGGCCGGATGCGAGCTCGACCAGCTGCATCAACCGGTCCTGAATATGCTCGGGCTTGCGCCAGCAGCAACGCGGCCGCCGGTCGGAGAATAAAAACCGCGCCGCGGGCGCGATGAACAGCTTGTGTGGCAAGCGCCGCGCCTGCAATGCCCAACGCCAGCGCCCGCGCGTATCGATCACCAGATCGTAATGCGGTAAGGGCGGCAGTGGCCCTTTGGTACCGAGCGCCTTGATG
>JBDHTV010000260.1:0-2703 GCA_039808825.1 Bdellovibrionales bacterium
TGAACGAATTCGATATCGCTACGCCCGCTGCTTTGCATGAACACGGCCTGACGGCAGAGCCGCACGATATCTTCCGGCGCGATCACCGGCATAGGCATCCGGGCGAAGGCGGAGAATTCATCCACCATGCGTCCGATATCGTCCACCTGCCGCGTGATGGTCTCGATACAGGAAATGAAAGTATCCGGGTCGGACTTAATTTCCTGCAAATAGCGGCGGCGCAGACGTTCAGCGGAAAGCTGAATCGGCGTCAGCGGGTTTTTGATTTCATGCGCGATACGCCGTGCAACATCGGCCCAGGCAGCTTTGCGCTGCGCTGAAAGCAGGTCGGACACGTCGTCAAACGTCACGACATAGCTGCGGGTCACACCGTTGCTGATCTCCGCCGCGATGCGCACAAGCATGGTGCGGGCGGGCACGCCCTCGCGGCGCACTTCGATCTGGCCCTCGCCGAGCCGCGCATTGTGCGGCAAGCTCGCCAGCAGCTCTTCCAGTTCCGGCGCCAGCAGCGTCAAGGGCTGGCCGATATAATCATCGGTTTGTCCGAGATTAAACAACTCGGCCGCCGCGTGATTGACGAGGTTGATGTGCATCTGTGCATCGACGCCGATGACCCCGGCAGGCACAGTCGCCAGCACGGCTTCGGTAAAGCGGCGGCGATAATCGAGGAGCCGGTTGGCATCCACCAGTTCGTTACGCTGGCTCTCCAGCTGGCTGGTCATGCGATTAAATGAACGCGTCAACAGCCCCAGCTCGTGGTCGGACGAATCCTCGACCGCGCGCGCGGTCAGATCGCCGGCACGGACGCGCTCCGCGACGCCGATGAGCCCCCCGATGGGGCGCGCCAACTGGCTCGCGAAATTAAGGCCGAACCAGACGGCAGCCAGCAACAGCAACATCGCCGCGACGATAAAGACGACGACAAGCGTGACCTGCAGATTGCGCCGCCGCGCTTCCATTTCCTTATATTCCTTGACTGCGCCCTGCGTAGCGGCCATGTGAGCCAGCACTTTGGGCTCCACCAGCCGTCCGACGAACAAATAGGTGTCGATGAAGTTATCGAGCCGCAGCAGCGCGCGGACGCGCGCTTCGTCGTCGCTGATGCGCAGCACGACTTCGTCTTTCTTGGCGCGCTCGATCATGTCCGGCGTGATCGGCTCCAGGCTCAAGGAGAAACTCAAGCCCGCGCGCGCGACGATCTTGCCCGAACCGTCGAAGACGATGACTTCGTTGAGCGAGCGCACGGAGGCCTGCGCCGCCACAAGCTGCGCGAAGACCGGCGAATTGGGGTTGATGCGGTAGGCCTCGCGGTTCAAATCGTTCGCCATGGCGAGCGCATCGGCACGCAGCACCTGCTGATGCTCTTTCAGGTAAGATTGCGCGACTTCGAGCGATTCATTGACGGCGGTGCGCACCCGCTCACCAAACCAGGACTGGACGCCAAAATAGAAAAACAGCCCGGCAAAGACGGCGACAACGATGGACGGCGCAACGGCCAGCACGGTGAAGACCGTCACAATCCGCACATGCAGCCGCGACCCTGCCTGATTGCGTCGCCGGTTGATGAAGAGCTTGACCAACCGGTGCACGACCAGCACGCCCAGCAACAGCATCAGCACCAGATCAAGCATCAGCAGGCCGGTGACGGTGGACGGGTCCTTGCCGAAAGGCGGCGTTTCGGTCAACGCGGCATAGGTTGCGATACCCGCCGCGGCGGAGGCGACCGTCAGTGCAATGGCCAGCCGCGCGCGCAGCTTGACCCGCTTGGACCAGGCGGCGAAGGCGGCGAGATACTGGGCGAAGCTCTTGCCGCTCATTCCGTGCGCCTCCGTGCCGCGATGCCATAGTCGCGCAACTTTTTGCGCAGGGTATTGCGGTTGATGCCGAGCAAGGCGGCGGCCTTGATCTGGTTGCCGCCACATTGCTGCAGAGTCAACTGCAGCAGCGGACGCTCCACCTCCTGCAAAACCTTGTCATAGAGGCCGGGCCGGTCATCGTTCGCCGCCAGCAGCGCGCGCACCTGATCGGCGACCGTGGTGGCAAGCGAGCTATTCGGCGCTATACTCATGCCGCCACCGCAATATCAGCCTGCGCCTGTTTTTCATAAAACGCATCGACCAAAGCGCGGACGGCGGCAACGTCCTCGACGCGGTTGACATCGGCACGGAACTCGGCCGATTGCGGCAGCCCCTTGCTATACCAGCCGATATGCTTGCGCGCGATCTTGAGCCCCGCATGGCTGCCGTAATGCGCGAGCATCGCTTCCATATGCTCAAGCAGCAGCGCGCGCTGTGCCAGCAGCGGCGGCGCTGGTGGAATGACGCCGGTTTTCAAATATTCCATCACCTGGCGCAGGAACCACGGGCGGCCATAGCTGCCACGCCCAATCATCACCCCGTCGGCACCGGATTCGTTCAAGGCGCGGTCAACATCAGGAAAATCGACGATATCGCCGTTAGCGATGACCGGGATAGACACCGCTTCCTTGACCTTGCGGATGAAGCCCCAGTCGGCCTGACCTTCATAAAACTGATTACGCGTGCGGCCGTGGATGGTCAGCATCTTGATGCCGCACTCTTCCGCGATCTTACCGAGGCGCGGCGCATTGAGATTTTGATGATCCCAGCCCATACGCATCTTGAGCGTGACCGGGATTTTTACCGCCTTGACCGTGGCTTCGAGAATTTTCGCGGCGTGGACTTC
>JBDHTV010000261.1:0-2703 GCA_039808825.1 Bdellovibrionales bacterium
GAAGTCCACGCCGCGAAAATTCTCGAAGCCACGGTCAAGGCGGTAAAAATCCCGGTCACGCTCAAGATGCGTATGGGTTGGGATCATCAAAATCTCAACGCGCCGCGCCTCGGTAAGATCGCGGAAGAATGCGGCATCAAAATGCTGACGATTCACGGCCGCACGCGTAATCAGTTTTATGAAGGTCAGGCCGATTGGGGCTTCATCCGCAAGGTCAAGGAAGCGGTGTCCATCCCGGTCATCGCCAACGGCGATATCGTCGATTTTCCTGATGTCGACCGCGCCTTGAACGAATCCGGCGCCGACGGTGTGATGATCGGGCGTGGCAGCTATGGCCGCCCGTGGTTTCTGCGTCAGGTCATGGAATATTTGAAAACCGGCGTCATTCCACCCGCGCCACCGCTGCTGGCGCAGCGCGCGCTGCTGCTCGAGCATATGGAAGCGATGCTCGCGCATTACGGCAGCCATGCGGGGCTCAAGATCGCGCGCAAGCATATCGGCTGGTATAGCAAGGGACTGCCGCAATCGGCCGAGTTTCGTGCCGATGTCAACCGCGTCGAGGAAGTCGCCGCCGTCCGCGCTTTGGTCGATGCGTTTTATGAAAAACAGGCGCAGGCTGATATTGCGGTGGCGGCATGAGTATGACGCCGAACAGCCCGCTCGCGACCACGGTCGCTGATCAGGTACGCGCGCTGCTGGCGGCGAACGATGACCGGCCCGGCCTCTATGACAAGATTTTGCAGGAGGTGGAGCGTCCGCTACTGCAGTTAACTTTGCAGCAATGTGGCGGCAACCAGATCAAGGCCGCCGCCTTGCTCGGCATCAACCGCAATACCCTGCGTAAAAAGTTGCGCGATTATGGCATCGCGGCACGGAGGCGCGCGGAATGAGCGGCAAGAGCTTCGCCCAGCATCTCGGCGCCTTCGCCGCCTGGTCCAAGCGGGTCAAGCTGCGCGCGCGGCTGGCCATAGCGCTGACGGTTGCTTCCGCGGCAGCGGGTATCGCGACCTACGCTGCGTTGACCGAAACGCCGCCTTTCGGCAAGGACCCATCCACCGTCACCGGTCTGCTGATGCTCGATCTGGTGCTGATGCTGTTGCTGGGCGTGCTGGTTGTGCATCGATTGGTCAAGCTTTTCATCAACCGGCGGCGCAATCAGGCCGGGTCGCGGCTGCATGTGCGGATTGTGACGGTCTTCACCGTGCTGGCCGTTGCGCCGTCCATCATTGTCGCCGTCTTCGCCGGGCTGTTTTTCTATTTTGGCGTCCAGTCCTGGTTTGGTGAGCGGGTGCGCACCGCCGTCAATGAATCGCTCGAAGTCGCGCAATCTTACCTGAAAGAGCATCAGCAGGTGCTGCGTGCCGATGCGCTCGCGATGGCGAACGATTTGAACCGCGAGGCCTACCGCATCAATCCCAATTCGCCGGTCTTCGCGCAGCTTGTGGCGGCGCAGGCCTCCGTGCGCTCGCTCAACGAGGTCATCGTGTTCGACGGTTCGGGCAAGATCGTCGCCCGCGCGGGTTTGAGCTTCTCCTTGAGCCTGGAGCCGATCACGCCGGACATGATCGAGCGCGCCAAGAAGGACGAGGTCGTTCTGCGCATCAGCGACGACGAAGCGCGCGTCCGCGCCCTGTTGCGGCTCGATAATTTCATCGATACCTATCTGTTCGTTGGTCGGCTGGTGGAGCCCAAAGTGCTGGCCCACATGGCTGCCACGCAGGGCGCGGTCAAGGAATATAAGGAAATGGAAGCGCGGCGGCGCAATCTGCAGGTCACGCTCGTCGTCGTCTTTATCGTCGCGGCGATGTTGCTGCTGCTGGCTGCCGTCTGGTTCGGCCTTAATTTCGCGAGCCAGTTGGCGCGTCCCATTGGCGGCCTCATCGGCGTCGCGGAGCGCGTCCGTGCCGGCGATCTGACCGCGCGCGCGGTCGAGGATTCGTCCGATCACGAACTCGGTTTGCTGACGCGCTCCTTCAATCGCATGACCAGCCAGCTGGAGAGTCAGCGCAACGAACTGGTCGATGCCAACCGGCTCCTCGATTACCGCCGCCGCTTTACCGAAGCCGTGCTGGCGACCGTGCCTGCCGGGGTCATCGGCGTTGATGCGCAGATGCACATCAACCTCGTGAATCACGCGGCGGCCGAGCTTTTTAATCTCGGACAGACCGATGATTATATCGGCCAGCCCTTGACGCTGCTAGCGCCGGAGCTGGAAGAGCTGCTGGCGAGCCTGCCGCATAATGCGCGGCTCGGCGAGGGCCAGATCGAAGTGCGCCGCGAGGGCGTGCCCGCTCGCACCATGCTCGTGCGCATCGCGGCAGAAATCAGCAACGGCGTAACCCGCAGCTATGTCGTCACGTTTGACGACGTGTCCGACCTGCTTTCGGCGCAGCGCAAAGCCGCCTGGGCCGATGTTGCACGGCGCATCGCGCATGAAATCAAAAATCCGCTGACGCCGATTCAGCTTTCCGCTGAACGGCTGCGCCGCCGCTATTTGCAGGAAATTAAGTCCGACCCGGATACTTTCATTTCCTGTATCGAGACCATTACGCGGCAGGTGGATGATATCGGACGCATGGTGGATGAATTCTCCGCCTTCGCCCGAATGCCGATGCCGGTGATCGCACCGGAAGATATCGTGCGGCTCTGCCGTCAGGCCGTGTTCATGCAAAGCAGCGGGCGTAGCGATATCGAATTCGTTCA
>JBDHTV010000262.1:0-2682 GCA_039808825.1 Bdellovibrionales bacterium
TTATGAGGAAAAGGCGCTGCTGGCCGGCCGCCAGCCGCTCTATTATTGCTTCCGCAAACCCTAACCGTTCGGCTGGCTGTGCAGCGCCGCGCCCAAAGCATGACGCAGCAAATGCCGCCGCACCGCGCTACGCCGCCATGCTTCCGACCCAATCGGATCAGAGGATTTAATCAGCTTCTGCACCATCGCCGGCGCAGGCATGCCCATCGCCGTGGCCGTTTCGCGCACCAAGCCAATCACGGTCAAGACGTTGCCTTTAAGCTGTTGCTCGATATGGCCACGCTTGGTCGCGAACCAGCCCGGCTCCTTGCTGCGGCTGTCTTCCCGCGCAGCATCCGCATAATCGCTGCTGACCAGCAGCTCCTTGTCCCTGAGCGATGTTGCCTGCACGAATTGCTCCATGCGTCGGCAAATCTCTTGATTGCTTTCCTGTAGACCCATGTTTCCTGCCCTCCCGCAAGAAACATCAAGTCTAAATACGAAAATTCGCCGCAGGCAAGCGTGTAATCATTGCAAATATTGGTTAAGCGTGCTGCATCGCAACAGGCGGGCTATTTCGCCTTGTCGATGACATAGCCGGTACCGGCGCCGACCGCACCGCCGATGGCCGCACCGCAAGCGACGCAGCCGCCGGTCATCACCGTCCCCGCCGCGCCAACCGCCGTACCGATGGCGGCGCCGGAAACGACACGCTGCTGCGTGCTGTTCATGTTGGCGCACGCCGTGAGCGCACAGAGCGCCAGCACTGCCGCACCGCGCCCAATCATCCGTGTCTTGGTCATGACAATCCCCATCTTTGTTATGCAGTCCCTATTCGACGGGCCGAATATGGCAAAAATACGGAACCGGTGTTTTATGGTAAACGCACATTCTCAAACCGGAACGGCACGCGCTGCGTCGATTTCGGTGTCGCGAAATAAATCTTGAGCTGCGCGCCCTGCGGCAACGGTGCGCCAAAACTGACGGTGTAACGCACGGTGCCGTCAGTCTCGTCCTGCGACATTGACCGCCCGCCGCTCTGCTTGAGCGGCACGCCTTGCGCGTCGCAGACCTGCAAATAGGCAATCTGCCGCTTCGGGTCCTTGACGACGAAGAGCAGGTCGTTCTCGCCCATGCTGAAGAAGCCGCTGAACATCGATTTGAACATCGCGCCGAAGGCTTCGCCCATCGCCTGCCCCGGATTCTCCGGTTTGGCAGGCATGGCCTGCGCCTTGTCCTGCTTCATCTTGTCGGCAAGCGCCTTGGTCAGCACGGTGAGCGTGAGCCCGGCCTGCTGGAACGCCTCCGGCAACAGCGGCTTGCCCGCCTGCGCCGCGAGGTCATTGACCGTATAGAGCGCGGCCGGGTCGAGCTTGGGATTCAACACGTCGACATAGCCGGTAAATGAAATGCTCGTCGCCTTGCGCGCCGGGTTCAGCAACTCGCTGCGCGCCTGCACGCTGTTGCGCGGCTTGTCCTGCAACTCGAGCGACCAGAACATTGGGTCCTGCTTCTTCTCGTCCTTGAGCAGCGACCGCCCGGTATCGTCAACCGCGCCGGTGATGACCGGCTTGGCGACAGCAAAGGCCTGTGCCAGCGCGTCGCCTTCCGTCTTGAACTCGATCTCGAGCCGCGCGAAATGCTGTCCGGTCGTGCGATTGTCGGTGATGTCACCGAGGCTGACGCGCGTGCCCGTCTCCTCCGGAATTGGCATGGCGCGCAATTCGCCGCCCGTCTCCGCCAATACCGGGCCCGTCAGCAACACACTCATCAACGTGAAAACCAGAGAACGCCGCAGCGGCATGGTATGCTCCTGTTGTTCAGCCTGTTTGCGCGGTCACTCTAGCGTAAGTGACGGCGGGGTCAAGCCTGCCCCTTGCGTTTGGCGAGCGGGTGATGCGCCGCCACCGTCGCGGCGAGCCGGTCGCTGGCGACATGGGTGTAAATCTGTGTCGTGCCGATATCGGCGTGGCCCAGCATCTGCTGCACGCTGCGCAGATCGGCGCCGCCTTCAAGCAGATGCGTCGCGAAGGCATGACGCAGCACATGCGGGCTGAGCCGCTCCGGCATGATGCCGACGCTGAGTCCGACTTCGCGCAGCAATTGAAAAAATCGCTGCCGCGTCAGATGACCGGTCTGCGCCCGGCGTGAGGGAAACATGAACGGCGAGTTTTGCCCAAGCGGTAGAAACGCTTTGCGCTGCTTGACGTAATCGGCGAGCGCCGCACGCGCCAGCGCGCCGAGCGGCACCAGCCGCTCCTTGCCGCCCTTGCCCCTGATGCGCAGGACCGGCGCGGCGGTGAACGCCGCAAGCGGCAGCGCGACCAGTTCGCTGACCCGCAGCCCCGCCGCATAGAGCAGTTCGATCAGCGCCTTGAGCCGCGCCCCTTCCGGCCCCGGTAAAGCATAGGCCGCGTCGCATAAGGCGGCGACCTCGTCGCGGCTCAGATATTTCGGCAGGTTGCGCCCACGCTTCGGCGCGGTGAGATCGCGCGACGGATCGTCACGCCGCAGTTTTTCGCTGCAGAGGAATTTATAGAACTGCCTTAACGCCGAAAGCCGCCGCGCCTGCGTCGCCGCCGCGCGCTGACGCAAGCTTTGCAGATAAGCATGCAGATCGTCGCTGCGCGCCGTGACGCAGTCGCGCCCGCGTTTGGCGACAAAACTGTTAAGATCAGTCAAATCGCGCTGATAGGCCGCGCG
>JBDHTV010000263.1:0-2681 GCA_039808825.1 Bdellovibrionales bacterium
CTCGTGCGCCTGCGCAGCTTTACCGAAAATCCGGAGGCCATCGCGACCTATCCACTCGTCGATGGCAACGGCGTTTCGCGCCGGGTCAGTCTGCGCACGGCGATGGCCGAGGAGTTCATTGCCGAAGTCGAAGGTGTCGGCAGCCGCGAGCAGGCGGAAGCCATGCGCGGCCAGCAGCTCTTCATCAACCGTGGACAGTTGCCGGAGCTCAAGCAGCGCGAATATTACCTTGCTGACCTCATCGGTCTGCGGGCTGACGACGCGGCGGGCAAGGCCTGCGGTTCCGTCATCGCGGTGCATGATTTCGGCGCGGGCACGCTGATCGAGATCAAGCTGCAGGATGGGCGCACGGCGATGCTGCCGTTCCGCGACGCTTTCGTGCCGACGGTGGCGATCAACGAAGGCTATGTCGTGATTGCGCCGCCGGAAGACTGGCTGACGCAGCCGGGCAAGCAGGAGCGGTCGGCATGACGCAGAACCTGCGGCAACCCTGGCACGCGACGGTGCTGACGCTGTTCCCGGATATGTTCCCGGGGCCGCTCGGCCACAGCCTGATCGGCAAGGCGCTGGCGGAAAAGCGCTGGCAGCTCGATTGCGTCAATATCCGCGATTTCACGACCGATAATTACCAGAGCGTGGACGATACGCCTTATGGCGGCGGCGCGGGTATGGTGATGCGGCCTGATATCGTGGCGGCGGCGCTGCAAGGGGCGGCGGAGCGGCATGGCCAGGCCGCGCGGCGGATTTATCTGTCGCCGCGCGGGCGGCTGTTCAATCAGGCGCTCGCGAAAGAGCTGGCGGCTGAGCCTTCCGTGCTGCTGCTGTGCGGCCGCTATGAGGGGCTTGACCAGCGCGCGATTGATGCCGCGGGGCTGGAGGAAGTCAGCCTCGGCGATTTCGTGCTGGCGGGCGGCGAACTGGCGGCGATGGCGCTGATGGAAGCCTGCGTCCGGCTGTTGCCGGGTGTGCTCGGCAATGCCGAGACGGTGATCGAAGAAAGCTTTGAAGCGGGGTTGCTGGAATACCCGCACTATACGCGTCCGGCGATGTGGGATGGGCGGGCTGTGCCCGACATCCTGCTCTCCGGGCACCACGCCAATATTCATGCCTGGCGGCGGGACGAAGCGGAACGCATTACGCGTGCGCGACGGCCCGATCTGTGGCATGTCTATCAACAACAAACCAACACCATGATGACAAAGGAGAAATAATCATGAATTTGTTGCAGAAGCTGGAAAAGCAACAGGAAGAAAAACTCGCTGCAAACGCCAAGCTCCCGGCGTTCAGCGTCGGCGACCTGATCAAGGTCAACGTCAAGGTCATCGAAGGTACGCGCGAGCGTATCCAGGCCTATGAAGGCGTTTGCGTCGCGCGTCGCAATGCGGGCGTCAACTCGTCCTTCACCGTGCGCAAGATTTCCTACGGCGAAGGCGTGGAACGCGTGTTCCCGCTTTACAGCCCGCGTGTCGAATCCGTCGTGCTGGTCCGCCGTGGCGATGTGCGCCGCGCTAAGCTGTATTATCTGCGCGATCGTCGCGGCAAGTCGGCCCGTATCGCCGAACGCACGACCGGTCATGGCCTGAATGAGGCGGCCCAAGCCAAGCAGGACTAAGACGCATGAGCACAGCGCCCCGCACTTTGTACGACAAAATCTGGGATGCCCATGTCGTGCGGCAGGAAGAGGATGGCACCGCCATCCTCTATATCGACCGCCACTTGGTGCATGAGGTGACCAGTCCGCAGGCCTTCGAAGGGCTGCGGCTGGCGGGGCGCAAAGTGCGACGGACGGATGCGACGCTGGCGGTGGTGGACCACAATGTCCCGACCGACAGCGCGCGCAAGCAGGGCATCCGCGACCCGGAGTCGAAACTGCAGGTCGAGACGCTGGCGAAGAATGTCGGCGAATTCGGCATCACCTATTTCGACATGAATGATGTGCGGCAAGGGATTGTCCATATCGTCGGGCCGGAACAGGGCTTCACGCTGCCGGGCACGACCATTGTGTGCGGCGACAGCCACACCTCGACGCACGGCGCGTTCGGCGCGCTGGCGTTCGGGATCGGCACGTCGGAAGTCGAGCATGTACTGGCGACGCAGACCCTGCTGCTCAAGCGCGCGAAGAATATGCGCGTGACGGTGGAGGGCACGCTCGGTGCCGGGGTGACGGCGAAGGATATCGTGCTCGCGATCATCGGACGTATCGGCACGGCGGGCGGCACCGGCCATGTCATCGAATATGCGGGCTCCGCGATCCGCAGCCTGAGCATGGAAGGCCGGATGACGGTTTGCAACATGTCCATTGAGGGCGGCGCGCGCGCCGGGCTCGTGGCGCCGGATGAAACGACCTTCGCCTATATCAAGGGGCGGCCCTATGCACCCGGCGGTGACAAGCTCGAGCAGGCGATCGCCGCCTGGCGGCAGTTGCCGACCGATGCCGGGGCGAAGTTCGACAAGGAAGAGTTCCTCGACGCCGCCGCGATCGCACCGCATGTCACCTGGGGCACGTCGCCTGAGGATGTGCTGCCGATTACAGCCGTGGTGCCCAATCCCGCCGATGTAGCGGACGCGAACAAGCGCGCGGCGATGGAACGGGCGCTGGACTACATGGGGTTGACGCCGGGTACGCGGCTCGCTGAAGTGCCGGTCGATAAGGTCTTTATCGGCTCCTGCACCAATGGCCG
>JBDHTV010000264.1:0-2679 GCA_039808825.1 Bdellovibrionales bacterium
CCGGGCGGCGGCTTGACAGAAACAACGCCGCCTCGCACACTGCGGCTTCTTCTCAACGCCGCACCAGCAAGGTTCGAAAATTATGGCCGAAACCCCCGCCGCCCCGCCGCTCCCGCTCTTTTACAAGCAGATCCGCGCGCTTGACCGGGCCCAGGACGCGAAGCTGAAGGCGCACCAGACCCCGAATTTCCGTTTCGCCATCAACAGCAACGCCATCCCGCTGGTGACGGACGAGTTCCCCTATGCTTCTGGCGACTATCCCATCGTCTTCGCGCCGGGCCCCGTGCCGGTGCCGGTCGCGGTCGTCGGGCTTGAACTCGACAAGAATTTGATGATCGACAAGGCCAGCACGCTCTGGTTCAACCGCTGCTATATCCCTGCCTATGTCCGGCGCTATCCGTTCATTCTGGTCGAAGACCCGGAAAGCAAGCAGCTGGTGCTGTGCTTCGAGGAAGGCGCGCCGCAACTCGGCGCCGATGGCGAGACCGAACTGTTCACCAACGGCGAACCGTCTGATTTCACCAAGCGCACACTCGATTTCTGCATGGCGCTGCGCCAGCAAGGTGAAGTGACGGAAGCGTTTGTCCGCGCGCTGCAGGAAAAGCAGCTGCTGCAGCCGGGTGATGTTTCGGTCGCGTTGGCGAATGGCCGCAAGATCAGCATGGACGGTTTCCTGACCATCGACCGTCAACGCTTTATGGCCCTGCCCTCGAGCGTCATTGCCGATTGGCACCGCCGCGAATGGCTGGACTTGATCCACGCGCATTTCCAGTCAACGCTGCGTTGGCAGAAGCTCGCCGAAATCGCCAGCATGGCGGGTTAAGCCATGCGCCGCGCCGTTGCTCTGAGCCGTACCGCCCTGCTGTTCGGCCTGTTGCTGGCCGCCCCGGTTTTTGCCGAAGCGCCGAGCAGCACCGTCACTACTGCGCCGGTCAAGGCGGAAGCGCCACAGCCCGCCGCGCAACATGCGCTAGCGCTCTATGACAGCCCAAAATACGGCCCGGATTTCAAGCATTTCGATTATGTCAATCCCGATGCGCCGAAAGGCGGCACCATCCGGCTCGGTGCACCGCTCACTTATGACAGCCTCAATCCGTATATCATCAAAGGTGTCGCCGCCGCAGGTGCGGGGCTGCCATTCGAAAGTCTGGTCGAACAATCGCAGGACGAGCCGTTCACGGTTTATGGGTTGCTCGCCAAGAGCATTACGGTCGCGCCGGATCGCAGCTGGGTCGAATTTGAACTGCGCCCTGAAGCGCGTTTTCATGACGGCAAGCCGGTGACGGCAGAAGACGTCGTTTTTTCATTCGAGACGCTGACGACGAAAGGACACCCTTCGTTCCGTTCCAGCTATCGCGATGTGCAAAAGGCGGAAGCGCTCGACACCGCCCATGTGCGCTTCACCTTCAAGGATGGCAGCAATCGCCAGCTGCCACTGCAGATCGGTGAGTTCCCGATTTTCGCCAAACATTTCTGGCAGGGCAAGGATTTCGCAGCCTCGTCGCTGCAACCGATCCTCGGCAGCGGGCCGTACAAGGTCGCCAATGTCGATCCCGGCCGCAGCATCACCTATGAGCGGGTCAAGGATTATTGGGGCGCGAAACTGCCCAATAATGTCGGCCGCTATAATTTCGATACGATTTTCTACGATTACTATCGCGACGAAACAGTACAGCTCGAAGCCTTCTTTGCCGGGCGCTACGACCTGCGGCAGGAATATACCGCCAAGCTATGGTCAACGGCTTATACGACGCCCGCCATCAAGAGCGGCGCCATCGTCAAGCAGGAGATTCCGAACGAAGTGCCGGTCGGGATGCAGGGCTATGTCTTCAATCTGCGGCGCGAGCAGTTCCAGGACCCACGTGTGCGCGAAGCGCTCGATCTGGCGTTCGACTTTGCCTGGGCCAATAAGAATGTCGCCTATGGCGCCTATAAACGTACGGAGAGCTATTTCGCCAATACCGAGCTCGCCTCATCCGGCCTGCCGAGCCCGGAAGAGCTCAAGTTGCTGGAGCCGTTCCGCGGCCAGATTCCTGAAGCGGTGTTCACCAAGGAATATAAGGAGCCGGTGACGGACGGCAGCGGCGACAACCGCGCCAATCTGCGCCAAGCCGGCGCCTTGTTGGCTGAAGCCGGTTGGGTGCTCAAGGACGGCAAACTGGTCAACGCCAAAACCGGTCAGCCTTTCAGCCTCACCTTGCTGGTTTTCGATACGCGTTCCGACCGGTGGCAGCAGCCCTATTTCCGCAATCTCGAGCGGCTCGGCATCAAGCCGGTTACACGGCTGGTCGATGCTGCGCAATATGTGAATCTGACCAATGACTTCAATTACGATGTCATCACCACGATCTTCCGGCATTCGCTGACGCCGTCGCTGGAGCTGCGCGATTACTGGGCTTCGGCCAACGCCGACGTCAAAGGCAGCAACAATGTTGCCGGAGTCAAGAATCCAGCCGTCGATGCGCTGGTCGAAGGCGTGATCGCGGCGCAGAGCTGGCAGGAGCTGGTCACCCACACGCGCGCGCTCGACCGCGTGCTGCTGTGGAACCACTATGTCGCGCCGCAATGGTATATCAATACCTACCGCCTCGCTTACTGGAACAAATTCGGTCAGCCAAAAACCGCGCCGAAATACGGGCTCGGCTATCTCGACCAGTGGTGGTTCGACGCCGAAAAGGC
>JBDHTV010000265.1:0-2677 GCA_039808825.1 Bdellovibrionales bacterium
GGCGGCAAGGGCCGTACCGGCATGAGCACGAAGGACGAGGATTTCGTCAGCGAGATTTTCGTCGCCTCCACCCATACGCCGATGCTGTTCTTCTCCAGCACCGGCAAGGTTTACAAGCTCAAGGTCTATCGCCTGCCGCTCGGCAACCCGCAAGCGCGCGGCAAAGCGCTCGTCAATCTGCTGCCGCTGGAGCAGGGCGAGACCATCACCACCTTCCTGCATCTACCGGAAGATGAGAACGCCTGGGAAAACCTCAACATCGTCTTCGCCACCGCGCGCGGCACGGTGCGCCGGAACAAGCTGTCGGACTTCGCCAATATCCGTGCTTCCGGCCTCATCGCCATGAAGCTCGACGAAGAAGGCGACCGCTTGATTGCCGTCAAAACCTGCGATGCGCAGGACAATATCCTGCTCTCCACCCGGCAGGGGCGTTGTATCCGCTTCGCGGTCGATGATGTGCGTGTCTTCGCCGGGCGCAACTCCGTCGGCGTACGCGGTATCAAGCTGGTGGAAGGCGACAGCGTTATCTCTATGTCGATCCTGCGCCATGTCGACTCGACCGCCGAAGAACGCGCCGGTTATCTCAAGCAGGCGGCGGCCTTGCGCCGTGGCGCGGATGAGCCGGAAGTTACGGCGGCGAATGACGATGAAGAAACCGCGCAGGCCGTGGCGCTATCGCCGGAGCGTTTCGCGGCGCTTGCGGCGCAGGAGGAGTTTATCCTCACCGCCAGCGCGCGCGGTTTCGGCAAGCGCAGTTCGTCCTATGAATATCGCATCACCGGGCGCGGCGGGCAGGGCATCATGAATATGGAGATGTCGGAACGCAACGGTGAGGTCATCGCCGCATTCCCGGTCACGGCGGGGCAGGATGTGATGCTCGTCACCAATGGCGGCCAGATCATCCGTATGCCGGTTGGCGATGTCCGCATCGCCGGTCGCCGCACGCAGGGCGTCACGCTTTTCCGCGTCGCGGAAGGCGAGCAGGTCGTTTCTGTCGCCGCGCTCGAAGAAGGCGGGGATGATACGGCGGATGATGGCGAACCCATCTAGACCCTATGCCGGAAACGCGCCTGCCGGTGCGCTCTTTGTCTACGGTACGCTGATGGACGATGCGCGCCAGCAGGAATTGATTGGCCGCGTCTGCGCCGCCATCCCCGCCACATTACGGGATTACGCGCGCCATGACGGCAAATGGCCCTATATTCTGCCCGCCGCGGGTGACAAGGTCGAAGGTTGGTTGTTGCTCGATCTGACGGTCGACGATCTCGAAATCCTTGATGATTATGAGGTGGTCAAGCCGCAAAGGGTTGAAGGCAAGCGCCGCACCCTCTATAAGCGGGAAAAGGTCGAAGTGGTGGATGAGCACGGCAAGGCGATGGCCTGCTGGGTTTATCATCCGCTGCTGACAGGATGGGAGCAATCGTGGCTGGCAAAAAACTGAATCTGGAGCGGCGGCAACGCCAGCCGATCGTACGCGAACGCATTGGCATCTACCCCGGCACGTTCGATCCCATTACCGGCGGCCATGTCGATATCATCCGCCGTGGCGCCAAGCTGGTGGACCGGCTTATCGTCGGCGTCGCCAAGAATGCGGGGAAGGACCCGCTGTTCGATACGCGTGCGCGCGTCAAGATGGTGGAACATGAAGTGGCGGGGTTGCGCGCGGGCGGTCTTAACCTGACTGTCATGCCGTTCGATAATCTGCTGATGGATTTTGTCGTCGGTCAGAGCGCGACGGTCATCGTGCGCGGCCTGCGTGCCGTGTCGGACTTTGAATATGAATTCCAGATGGCGGGCATGAACTCCTACCTCAATGAAGAGATTGAGACAGTGTTCTTGATGTCCGGCGACCGCTATCAGTTCATCTCCTCGCGTTTCGTCAAGGAGATCGCGCGCCTCGGCGGCGATGTCAGCCACTTTGTCAGCTCGCATGTCGCGCTCGCGTTGGAGAAACGCTTCGCGAAGGAAAGCGGCCGCCGCAAGGTGCATCCCATCGTCCGCGATTAAGCAGTCTTACCAGACCAGCAGTTTGCGCCCCAGCGCCATGCCGATTAGGCCAAGCAGCATAATCGGGATTATGTGCGACACCAGCAAATGCGGCACGGCATCGTTCGCTTCGATCAGCTTCAGAATAATTTGCCCCGTCGTTGCCGCGGCGAGCAGCGCGATAGCGCCGGTCAGGCGCGGTACCGTCGTGGCGCAGCGGCGCGCCAACGCCAGGAGCGTCGCGGCGGGGGCCAGGGCATAACCAACGATACAGATACTGCAGATCATGCCGTTGTCTTCTTCCAGCGCGACGGCGGTCGCGCCCGGCACCAGCAGCCGATACGCTATTGTCAGCACATAAACCGCAAGGGGCAGCAAGGGCAGCTTGACCAGCCAGCCTTGTTGCCGCCGGTCGGGGAAGGCAAGCCAGCAGGCGCTGGCCCCGGCGCTGATGAGGAGCGCGACCAGTGCGGCCAGCTCAATGCAATAAAGCGGCTCGGTCATCCGCTGCGCAAAATCGGGGCGCAGGTGTGAAACGGCAACCGCGCCGCCGATGATGAGCGCGGTCACGCCCAGCCACCGCACCAGCATCCGTTTCGGGCAGGGAGCCGGTTTGACGGGGGCGGCCTCAGCCGATAATTGGGCGATCAGCTGTTCGGTTTGCATCAGCCTTCCCCCAGTTTGCCGCGCA
>JBDHTV010000266.1:0-2668 GCA_039808825.1 Bdellovibrionales bacterium
GCGGCATGGATTATCCCGCTTTTTTCTCCCCCGCCCTGCGTCAGCGTTTCGCCACTCTTTACCGGGGCGACGAGGAGACGCTGGTTGAAAACCTGCTGGCTGAAGCGCGGCTGACCGCCCCGCAGCTCCAGCAGGCGCAACGCGATGCCGCGCGCTGGATCGAGACGATCCGCAATACCAAAAAGAGCCTGCCCGGTATTGCCGAGCTGCTGTCGCATTTCGGGCTCAACACGCGCGAAGGTACGGCGTTGATGTGCCTCGCCGAAGCGCTGTTGCGCATCCCCGACAGCGCCACCGCCGACGCCCTGATCCGCGACAAGCTGAGCAGCACGGATTTCGACCATCAGCTCGGTGACGATAGCTCATGGCTGCTGCGCGCCGCAGGCTGGACGCTGAACCTGACCGGCAAGCTGGTGGCGGAGCCTGACAACGCGCTGCACTCGCCGGGCGCGATGCTGGGTTTGCTCAATAACCGCTTGAGCCACGGCGCAGTGCGGGAAGCTATTCGTCACGCGATGGGCTGGCTCGGCAACCAGTTCGTGCTCGGCACCGATATTCATGCCGCGCTCAATCGCGCCGCCAAACTCGGCAACGCCACCGCCCGCTTTTCCTATGACATGCTCGGCGAAGCGGCGCGCACTGCCGCCGATGTTGAGCATTATTACCAGGACTACCTCAAAACTATCGCTGCCACCGGAGCCGCCAACCGGGCGCACCCGCAGCTCGCGCCTTCCGGCATCTCGGTCAAGCTCTCGGCACTGCATCCGCGCTATGAGGCCGCGCAGGCTGATCGCGTCTATACTGAAATGGTGCCGCGCGTGGTCAAGCTGGCCGAAGCCGCGGCTAAAGAAAATATCTTCATGATTATCGACGCCGAAGAAGCAGACCGGCTATTGCTGTCGCTGGGCGTGCTGGAGCGCACGCTGGAGCAGGCCCGCAATCTCGGCGACTGGGAGGGTCTGGGGCTCGCGGTGCAGGCCTATAGCAAGCGCGCGCCCGCCGTGATTGAGGCTACACGTACACTGGCAACGCAACACAAGCGGCGGATGATCGTGCGCCTGATCAAGGGCGCTTATTGGGATACGGAAGTCAAGCGCGCGCAGGAACGCGGCTGGAGCGATTTTCCGGTCTTCACCCGCAAGCTGACGACCGACGTCTCCTATCTCGCCTGCGCCAAGCAGCTGCTCGCGGCGGGCGATTGGCTGGCGCCGGTGTTCGGCTCGCATAATGCGCTAACCATCGCCAGCATCCGTGCGCTGGCACCGAAACCGGAAGCCATCGAGTTCCAGCGGCTGCAGGGCATGGGCGAAGAGCTGTTCGCGCAGCTGCAGGCGGAAGGGCTGCGCACCTGCGTATACGCCCCGGTCGGCAATCATGACATCCTGCTCGGCTATCTCGTGCGCCGCCTGCTCGAAAATGGCGCGAACAGCTCCTTCGTCAACCAGCTTAGCGATCCGCGCATACCCGTCGGTCAGTTGATCGCCGACCCGGCCGCGAAACTCGCCGATCTGCCACACAAACGCCATCCGAAAGTAACGTTGCCGCATGATATTTTCGCGCCGGAACGCCGCAATTCGTCCGGGCTTGACCTCACCGATCCTGCCGTCGTGACGCCTCTGCTCGCCGGGCTCGATGCCAGCTGGCAGGAAGGTTGGCGCGCGGGTCCGCTCATCAACGGCAAATTGCTGACCGACGAACCCACCCAGCCCGTTTATGACCCGAGCCAGAAGAGCCGGATTGTCGGCCAGGTGCATGGCACGACGCTTGAGCAAGTCCGGCAGGCCTGCGCCGTGGCGCAAGGCGGTTTTACCGCATGGCGCGCGCGTCCGGTCGCCGAACGCGCCGCGCTGCTCGACCAGTGGGCCATCCAACTGCAAGGCGAACAGACGCGGCTGATCGCGCTGCTCTGCCGCGAAGCCGGCAAGACGCTCAACGACGCCGTCGCCGAAGTCCGCGAGGCTATCGATTTCTGCCGCTATTATGCGGCGCGTGCGCGGCATGATTGCGCGCCGCAGCTCCTGCCCGGCATCACCGGTGAGCGTAATGAACTGCTGTTGCAGGGCCGCGGCGTCTTTGGCTGCATCAGCCCGTGGAATTTCCCGCTCGCCATTTTCACCGGCCAGATCGCCGCCGCATTGGTCATGGGCAATAGTGTCGTCGCCAAGCCCGCGCCGCAAACCCCGCTCATCGCGGCGTTCGCCTGTCAGCTTGCCTGGCGCGCCGGGCTGCCGCCCGACATCCTGCAACTGGTGCCGGGTGGGCCGGAAATCGGTGCGGAACTGGTCAAGCACCCGGCACTGGCGGGCGTGGCGTTCACCGGCTCTGTCGCCACCGCGCGCGCCATCAACCGCGCGCTGGCGCACAAAGACGGCCCCATCGTTCCGCTGATCGCCGAAACCGGCGGCCAGAACGCTCTGATCGTGGACAGCACCGCCCTGCCGGAGCAGGTCATCGACGACGTCATCACCAGCGCTTTCCGCTCCGCCGGACAGCGCTGCTCGGCCTTGCGTCTGCTCTGCCTGCCGGAAGCGACAGCGGACAAGATTATCACGATGCTCAAGGCGGCAATGCATGAGCTGGTGCTCGGCGACCCGCTCTTGCTGACGACCGATGTCGGCCCGGTCATCGACCAGGCTGCGCGTGCCCGGTTGCAACAACATGTCCAGCG
>JBDHTV010000267.1:0-2655 GCA_039808825.1 Bdellovibrionales bacterium
CGCCGCGAGATCGCGCGGGCCGCCACGTCCGAGCGCGAGCCGCGCCAGCGCGCGTTCCAGATCCGGGCTATGCTGCAGATGGTGGCGCAGCGTTTCGGCAAAGCGCGCGTTATTGACGCCATAAGCGACGCCGTCGAGCCGCGCTTCGATAGCGCTACGGTCGCACAGCGGCGCAGCCAGCCAACCCGCGAGCAGTCGCGCGCCCGCGCCGGTCACCGTCTGGTCGATCGCGGCGAGCAGCGAGCCCTTGCGTTCGCCGCTCAAGGTGCGCGTGAGTTCGAGATTGCGTGCGGTCGCGGCGTCGATCTGCATGACCTGCGCGCTGTTGAGCTGCGCGGGTGGGGCCAGATGCTGCAGCGTGCCGCGCTGCGTCAGGCTCGCATAATCGAGCAGCGCGCCGAGCGCCGCGATTTCGGCGCGGTTGAAATCGCCGAACGCCGCGAGCGTGCCGACCTGATAGCGTTCATGCAGCTGCTTGGCGGCGTTGGCGCTGTCGAAACGGCTGGCGGGCAGGGGGGTGAGCGCGCGCCGCCAGTCCGTGAAACAGGGTGCGAGCGCTTCCTGCGCCAATAACGGTTCCGGCAGCACGATTTCGCTCGGCTGCAGCCGTTCCAGTAGCGCAGGCAACGCCTCCGCCGTCACGCGCTGCACCTGCGGCGCACCCGCGGCGAGATCAAGCCAGGCGGCGGCGATATCCTGCCCGGCCTGCGCCAGCGTGAGCAGGTGGTTCGCCTGCCGTGCTTCGAGCAGCGCGTCTTCCGTAATCGTGCCCGGTGTGATGATGCGCACGACATCGCGGGTGACAATCGCCTTATAGCCGCGCTTCTTCGCCGCCGCCGGATCTTCCATCTGCTCGGCGATCGCGACGCGGAAACCCTGCCGGATCAGCTTGGCGAGATAATTCTCGTAGGCATGGGCGGGTACGCCGCACATAGGTATATCCTGCCCCTGATGCTGGCCGCGCCGGGTCAGCGCGATATCGAGCGCGGCGGCAGCGCGCGTAGCGTCCTCGAAGAACAGTTCGTAAAAATCGCCGAGCCGGAAAAACAGCAGCACATCGGGATATTGCGCCTTGAGCGCGAGATATTGCGCCATCAGCGGCGTGGTCTCGCTTTCGGCGGCGGGTTGGGCGGGGCGTTGCAGGGCTGCGGTCATGCTTGGGCTATCGCTGAATCGGTTCTATAATGCTGGGATGACGTTACCGTATCCCGCCGTGGCGCGAAAGCGCGAAGCGCCGGGCGCAGACAGGGCTTTAACCATGATTATCGGCATCGGCTCCGACCTTATCGATATCCGCCGCATCGAGCGTTCCTTGCAAAACCACGGCGAACGCTTCATCAAGCGGTTGTTCACGCCGGAGGAAATCGCCAAGGCCGCGCGTCGCGCCGATCCGGTGCCGACCTATGCCAAACGCTTCGCCGCGAAAGAGGCTTGCTCCAAAGCGCTCGGCACCGGCATCCAGCAAGGCGTGTTTTTCCGCGATATGGGCGTCGTCAACCTGCCGAGCGGCGCGCCGACCATGCGCCTGACCGGCGGCGCGCTCAAACGGCTGGAAGCCATCACCCCGCCGGGCCTCACCGCGCATATCCACCTGACCATCACCGACGATGCCCCGCTCGCGCAGGCCTTCGTGATTATCGAGGCGGTTTAAGCCGCATCCTTAATCCGGGCCAGTACTTCTGCTTTACCGAGGAATTCGGCGGCGCTGAAGATCGGCGGCGAGGTGTTGCTGCCGGTCAGCGCGGCGCGTAACGGCTGCGCGATATTGCCGAGCTTGGTGTTTTGCGCCGTGGCATAGGCGCGGCATAGCTCCTCGAGCGCCGCGCCGGTGAAGGGCTCCAGCGTTGCGAGCTGCGGCAGCAAGGCTTGCAGCGTCGCTTTCGCTTCCGGCACCAGGATTTTCTTGGCGCCGTCATCGAGCGGCAAGGGGCGCGGTGTGATGTAGAACGCGGCCGCATTGGCCAGCTCGACCGTGGTTTTGACGCGGGGTTTCAACTCCGGCATCGCCTTGGCGAGCACATCGTGCTGCGCTGCCGTCAGCGTGGGCAGCCCGAGCTTGGTCTGCAGCAACGGCGCGATCAGCGCGACCAGCTCGGCATCGGGCCGCAGCTTGAGATAATGCGCGTTGACGGAATCGAGCTTGGTGAAATCGAAGCGTGCCGGCGATTTGCCGACATGCTCCAGGTCGAACCACTCTTTTGCTTGCGCGTCGGTGATGATCTCGTCGTCGCCGTGGCTCCAGCACAGGCGCAGCAGATAGTTGCGCATGGCTTCCGGCAAATAGCCGCGGTCGCGATAGTCGCTGACGGCGGGCGCGCCGTGGCGTTTGGAGAGCTTGGCGCCGTCCGGCCCCAGGATCATCGGCAGATGGGCGAAGACCGGTACGTCCCAGCCCATGGCATGATAAATCTGCACCTGGCGGAAGGTGTTGGTCATATGGTCGTCGCCGCGAATGACATGGGTGATGTTCATGTCGTGGTCGTCGACCACCACGGCGTGCATATAGGTCGGCACGCCGTCGGAGCGCAGCAGCACCATATCGTCGAGCTGGCTGTTCTGCACGGTAATACGGCCTTTCACCGCGTCTTCCACCACCGTTTCCCCGGTCAGCGGCGCCTTGAGCCGGATGGCGGGCTTGACGCCTGCTGGCGCTTC
>JBDHTV010000268.1:0-2646 GCA_039808825.1 Bdellovibrionales bacterium
ATTATAGGCGTTGATCAGCACGCGCGCGGCCTGCTCAGCTTCTGCGACCGTCTTGATGCTGCCGACGCCGGTGGCTTCCGTCAGCTCCTTGCGGTTCGGCGTCAGCATCGTCGCGCCGCGATAACGCGAAAAATCGCGGCCCTTGGGGTCGATTAGCACCGGCTTGTTCTGCGTCTTGGCGAGCGCGATGATCTGCGGCACGAGCTTTTCGGTCAGCACGCCTTTGGCGTAATCCGACAGGATGACGATATCTGCGCTCGGCAAGGTGGCCTGAATGCGCTGTAAAATTTGCTGCTCGATATCCGCGCTCACGGGGCTGCTGACTTCACGGTCAGCACGCAGGAGCTGCTGGCTGCCGCCGATGCAGCGTACCTTGAGTGTCGTGGGGCGGTTCGCGTCGGTCAGCACCAGCGGCGTCACTCCCGGCAGTTCCGTGAAGAGCTGCGCCATATCGTAGCTTGCCGAATCCTGACCGGCGACGCCGATGACATCAACTTGCGCGCCGAGTGCCGCGAGATTGCGTACGACATTGCCCGCGCCGCCGAGCGTGATGGTCTCGCGCTGGATGCGCAGCACGGGGATCGGCGCTTCCGGCGAAATGCGGTCGACCGCGCCATAGATGAAACGGTCGAGCATCAGGTCGCCCACCACCATGACGCGGTGGCCGCCGAAACGTTCAAGCAGGGGAGCGAGATGGCTGGTCATTCACAAATACCTCAAAGATAAGGGTCGGCCTGCGTCAGATAATGCTGGACATAAAGGCGCACGCCGTCCTCGAGACTCGTCATTTTGCCGATATCATAACCGGATGCCGCCAGTTTGCCCAGTTTGGCTTCGGTGAAATACTGGTATTTGGCGCGCAGATGCTCGGGCATGTCCTTATAGGTCAGGTTCGGCTCCTTGCCGACGGCGCGGTAGGTTGCGGCGCCGAGGTCGGCGAAGCTGCGGGCCTTGCCGCTGCCGACATTGAACAGGCCGCTCACGGCCTCGTTATCCTGCAGCCAGAGCATGACATTGACGACATCGCCGACCCAGACGAAATCGCGCAATTGGCCACCATCGGCATAATCCGGGCGGTGCGACTTGAAGAGCGAGAAGGCTTCGCCGCGTTGGGCCACCGGGAAGATCTGATGCACGACCGAACGCATATTACCCTTGTGGTATTCGTTCGGGCCATAGACATTGAAAAACTTGAGCCCAGCGCATTGCGGTGGGCGCTTCGGGTTTTCGCCTTGCGCCACCACCCAGCGGTCGAACCAGTGCTTGCTCCACCCATAAAGATTGAGCGGGCGCAGTTTGGCGAGATGCGCGGCGCTGTCCGAATCATCGAAGCCGGCGTCGCCGTCGCCATAGGTGGCGGCGGAGGAAGCATAGACCAGCCGCACGCCCTGATTGGCGCACCAGTGCCAGAGGTCCTTGCTGAGGCGGAAATTGTTGCGGATGATGGCGTCGCCGTCGGTTTCGGTCGTCGCGGAAATCGCGCCGAGGTGAAAGACCATGTCGATGTGCTTGGCGTAACGCTCAAGGAATTGCGGCAAATCCTCCGGGCGCACGCAATCCTCGAGATTGCGCTTGGCGACATTGCGCCACTTGTCGTCGGTGCCGAGCCAGTCGCTGACGACGACACGCTCGCCATTTTGTTCCAGCGCTGCGACGAGATTGGAGCCGATAAACCCGGCGCCGCCGGTGACGATAATCATGCTTTCCCTGCTCTTGTTTGCACCACAGCAATAGACAATCTTGACTTCGCTTTGGCAAGCGGCTTCAGTGCTGGCCTTGTGGCGGAATTTTTCAGTGTTTTTTCAGGTGTATGATGACGGTACGCGCTTTCGTTTTTCCGGGACAGGGCAGCCAGGCCATCGGCATGGGCAAGGAACTGGCCGAAGCTTTCCCCACCGCACGCCAGATTTTTGAGGAAGTGGACGACACGCTGGGGCAGAAGCTCAGCGCGCTGATGTTTGCGGGGGACGAGGCCGAGTTGCGGCTGACGGCGAATGCGCAACCGGCGCTGATGGCGGTCAGCATCGCCGTCACGCGCGTGGTGCTCGAAGGCGCGGGGCGGCCCAATATCGCGGCACTCGCGGCTTATGCGGCAGGGCATAGCCTCGGCGAATATTCGGCGCTCTGCGCGGCGGGCGCTTTAACGCTCTCCGATACGGCACGGCTCTTGCGCTTGCGCGGCACGGCGATGCAATCGGCGGTACCGGTCGGCATCGGCGGCATGGCGGCGCTGCTGGGCGTCGATCTGCCGCAGGCGCAGGACATTGCCGCGCTGGCGGCCAAGACGCCGGAAGGCAAGCAGGAGGTTTGTGCCGCCGCGAACGACAATGCGCCGGGGCAGGTGGTCATTAGCGGCCATATGGGCGCGATTGATCGCGCCATCGCGATTGCGGCGGAAAAAGGCTTCAAGCGCAGCATCAAGCTGCCGGTTAGCGCGCCGTTTCATTGTTCCCTGATGCAGCCTGCGGCTGATGCGATGCAAGAGGCGTTGGCCAAGGTGACGATTGCGCCGCCCGTCGTGCCGATCATGGCGAATGTCAGCGCTGCACCGGTGCAGGAGCCGGAGCAGATCCGCAAACTGCTCGTGCAGCAGGTGACGGGAGCGGTGCGCTGGCGCGAATCGATGCTGGCGCTCAAGGCGCAGGG
>JBDHTV010000269.1:0-2635 GCA_039808825.1 Bdellovibrionales bacterium
GAGCAGATCGATGATTTCGTTGCATTGCGCACGGCGCAGGAAGCGCGGCTCGCGCTCGCCGCCGCCGCGCCGCAGGAAACCCGCGCCGTCCGCCGCCGTTTGGACGGCTCCGTCGCCACGCCGCAAGGGTGAACGCGATGCTGCCGCTGGCGCAACGGCGCCTGATCCTCGATGTCGACGATACGCTCTATAGCGCCGCGAGCGGCATCCACAATGCGATTAAACGTCAGATCAAAGCGACGCCGCCGCATTTTCTGCAGGGCTTCAAGCAGCTGGAAACCGACGCGCAGGGCAACTTCACCAATTTCCCAGACTTGCTGCTCGATCTGCAGCGCCGCGATCCAGCCCTGCTGCGCGCCTATGTCCGTCACGCTTATGCCGTCGATAAAGTGCCCTATGACAAGCTAGCGCCGGACCCGGCCCTGCGTCGCGCCTTACAGCGCCATCCGGGCGGGTTCGGTCTCTACACCAACGGAGTTTACGAGCACCATGTCCGTCTGGTGCTGCATAAACTCGCCCTGGCCGATCTCGTGCCGCAACACCATACCGTCGATGCGCTGGCCGCGGGGTCGGGCCGCACCAAACCGAGCCTGGCCGGTTATCGCCACGCCAGCAACATCTTGGGCGCACGTCCGGAGGACACGCTGTTCGCTGACGACAGCGCGCCGAACCTCGCGGTGGCCAAGCAGCTCGGCGCCGCGACCATCTGGGTCAATGAAACCGGGCGTGCCTATCCCGAGAACCACGTCAAACCGGATTTTGTCATCACGCACCCGCGCGAATTGCCACAACTCTTGGCCGATCTGCGCGGTGGGCAGAACCGCCGTCCTGTCGCGCCGCGTCGCGCCGTATCCGGTGCGACCTTAAAAACATGAAGATGATTTGACTTTTGCCGCCAATCCGGCCAACTGAAGTGATGGCCGTTTCCCTCCTGCCCACCCGCAGCCGCCCACTCGTTTGGTTTGGTCTCAGCGCGCTGCTGGCGCTTGCCGCCACCTGGCTGCTGGCCCGCTATGTCGGGCTGGAACGCACCTTTTACCATTGGGACCATGCCCTCTATCCCGGCTATGCCGGTACAATTTTCCATATCGTGCAGCAGCAAGGCTGGCTGGCCGCGTTCGGGGCGATCCGTCAATCGCTGGCTGATGATTTCAGCAAGCTGTTTACCGTGCCCGCCGTGCTCGGCTTCGCGCTGCAAGGTGCCGAGTCGCGCATCGCTTATATCCTCGCCAACTTTCTCGCCTATGGCCTCGGCCTCGCCGCCATGCTGGCCTGGCTGTTGCGCCAGCTGCGCGGCGGGGCCTATGCGCCGCAATATTTTACTGCGCTCGGCCTGCTGCTCGGCTGCGGCTTTGCCTGGGTCTCGGTCGTCGAAGGCTATCCCGATATGGGCGGCACCATGCTGCTCGCGGCGGCGCTCGGCCTCATCCTGCGGCGCTGGCCGCAAGTCACGGGCCTGCAATGGCTGATGGCGGGCGCGCTGCTTGCCGTGGCCATCCTGTTCCGCCGCCATTTCATCTATCCCGCCGCGTTGCTGCTTGGCGTGAGTGGCGCGGTGCAGCTGTTTTATTATGTGCGATTGAACCTGCCGCGCGCGCCCGGGACTTATCCGCCCGTGCTCGGACCCACGCTCGCGGCGGTCGCGCTGCTCGCCACGCTCTATCTGCTCGCGCCCGCCTTCGTCCAGCGCCTGCTGACCATGAACTATCCTGAACTCTACGCTTCTTATGCTGAAGACGCCGCGACCCTGCTCGATAAGGATTTGCAGCGCGTCGGCGCGCTTGGTCTGCTCGCGGCGCTGGCGGGTTATGCCTGCGCCTGGCATGCGCGGCCGGAACAGCGCGCGCGCCTTGCCGTGCTGCTCGGGCTGCTGTTGAGCTGGGGGGGGCTCTGGTTCGGCTGGGTGCGGTTCGGCGGTCAGCATTATCTGCTGCAACTCATGCCCATCATTTTACCGCTCGGCTGGGCCTTGCTGTGGGATGCCTTGCGGGCTCGCCGGCGCGGCTATGCCTATGGCGCCGCCATACTGTTCGCGGCACAGGGCCTGTTCAGTTTCTGGCTCGCCGATACGACGTTGCCGGATCGTGGGCTGCACCCGGTACAGGACCGGCAGTGGTTCACTGGCTTGCTGGCCGAGCAACGTCCGCCGCGCGTGCGCAGCGATTACGACGCGATCATCGGCCTGGCCGGTTATCTGCAGCAGGGTTTGCGCGCGAGTGACCGCGTCGCCGTACTCGCTTCGTCGCCCGTCTTCAATCAGGATATCATGATGGCGGCGGTGCTGGCGCGCCGGGCCGTCGGCGGCGGGCAGGATTTCATTCCGCTCGTCAATACGCCGGATATCGACCGGCGCGACCCGTTGCCGCTCGATGCGATGAGCCAGGCGACGATTCTATTGCTCGTCACGCCGCCGCAATACCACCTCGCCGCGGCGGGCCAGCGCGTTGTCGGCAGCGCGATTGAAATGTTGACGGAAGACCGTGATTTCATGGCCCGTTGGCAGCGCGACGACGCGACCTATCCGCTCGAACAGGGCGCGATGCTCTCGGTCTGGCGCTTGCAGCAGCCCTGGACACCCGCGGGGCGCGCCGGATTTCTCGCCCGGCTGCGCGCGCGCGCTGCCCTGTCCGGTTCT
>JBDHTV010000270.1:0-2599 GCA_039808825.1 Bdellovibrionales bacterium
TGACGGCGCGCGGCTCAAATGGCAGGGCGCGACCAGCGTGACCTTAAAGTCCGGTGATTCACCCGTTATTCGCAGCGTCCGCGCCCGCTGGGGCGCACGGCCCTGGTCCCCCGGCTGGCGCGGCGGCTTAGTCCGCGAGACAGTCGGCGCGCCAGCAGCGCAGCCCGTAACGCCCGAGATCAAAGCAGAGCAGGGCGGGGAGAATGAATAGCGCCTGCCGCGTCACGGTGACGAATTCGTTTTGCGCGCCGGTGCCGTAAGTGCAGAACAGCGCGAAGATATTGAGCAGAATGAGGCCGAAGCCGCAGCGTGTCGCCAACCAGGTCATGATATCCTCCCTTGCTCAATAAGTCCGTAACAACCCGACCAAACGGCCTTGCACCTGCACCCGCTCCGGCGCGAACAGCATGGTGCGGTAATGGCGATTGGCCGGTTCCAGCGCGATCTGCTTGCCCTCGCGGTTGAAGCGCTTGAGCGTCGCCTCCTGCTCATCGATCAGCGCGACGACGATATCGCCGACTTCGGCGCGTTCCCCGCGCCGGATGATGACGGTGTCGCCGTCGAGGATGCCGGCCTCGATCATAGAGTCGCCGTCGATTTCGAGCGCATAATGATCCTCGATCCGGCCACGGTTGCCGAGCATGTCGGGCGCGACGCTGATTTCGCGCGTCGGGTCGCGCAGCGCCTCGATGGCGGTGCCGGCCGCGATGCGGCCATAGAGCGGCAGGCTCAGGCTCGGGAGCGTGGCGGGATGGGGCAAATCGGACGGCAACACATGCTGCAACACCTCGTCCGGCAGCTTGACGATCTCCAGCGCGCGGGCCCGATGCGGCAGACGGCGGATAAAGCCGCGCTCCTCCAGCCCCGTAATCAGGCGATGAATACCGGATTTGGAAGCCAGGCCGAGCGCATCCTTCATTTCGTCGAAGGAAGGGGGCACACCATCCTGCTCCAGATGATCCTTAATCAGCAGAAGCAGCTTTTGTTGTTGATGGGTCAGCATCGCAACCTCGGTACTTGTGAACAAAACAGGAATTAAATGTTCTATAAATGTTCTTATTCTAGCCGTCAAGCCTAAAAACCATATGCAAGCAAAGCCGTGATAGGCAGGGACGGGGGCGGTCGGCTATAGCTGGAAAACCGGATGAGCGAGGTTGCTATGGAACTGATTGCGCATGACGATGCTACGATGACCTTGCGGTTGCAGCAGGCGCCGGAGTTTGCGCATTTGCTCAATCTCGTGCTGGCGGTGCGGCAGGATTACGACCAGATCGACCCGGCCTTCCTCACGCTTTCCAAGGCCGAAGTCGAGGCGCTGCTGGCGCAGTTGATGGCAATCTCCAAGCGCCTGCCTTATGGGGCGCGGTCATGAAGTTTTCGCGCCAGGACTTGCTCGATCTATGCGAGGAGATCGCCGCCAAGAGCTACCCGAAACATGTCGCAGACCGTATCGACAAGCGCGGCGAAGCGGCGGGTGGGGAATTCCACAGCCCCAATCTCGGCGTGCCGCTGCAGCTTGATACGCAGGACGCCTTCCAGGACCATATCCGCCGCACTTTGTTTGACCGCAAAACACTCGCGGTACGCACGCATCCGGACCGCGAAGTCTATTACAATACCTATACCAACACGCTGGTGATCCTGACGCCGAAAGCCGCGCGGCCCGGCACTTGCTATCGGCCTGACGACCGCGGCACGACTTTTGACCGCATCCTCGAAGCGGCGCGCGCCGTCAACGGCGGCACGCGGCCCTTTGTGCAGCCAGGCGGCGTCTTTGTCCTGCATCCGGAGCTTGGCCGCGTGGTGCCCGCGCGTTTGCCGCGTGCCAGCAAGCAGCAGATCGTGCTGCCGCCGCCGCGCGCGACCGTTCGGCTCTCGACCAATCTGGCGCGGGAATTGCCATCGGGCCTCATTCTGCCGATCGGGCCACAGCCGATTATCGTCACGCCGTCGCCTTTCAAGCCGGATTTGATTACGACGGGCATGGGCTGGAACGGCTCGCCCGCTACGCTCGTGGCACGTTTCAACGCCGTGCGCGGTCCACACCACACGCCTTCGGCTTTTGTCTGAGGTTAGTCGCCGGTTTTCTGGGTCGCGGCCGCGTCTTCGGCTGCGCCTGAGTCGATGAACAGCGCCTTGTCGCGCGGCTTGCCCGCTGTTTCGGGGGCGGCGCTTGTGGCTTTGGGCGCCGGGCTGGCGGATGGACGGGTTGCGTCGCTATACAGCTGGTTGATTTCCTGCTGGCAATAGGCACCCAGCCGTTCCCAGTCCGTGCGCAGCGAAACATGATATGCGCCGGTGAACATTGCCTGTGCTTGCAGCACTGCGAGAAGCATAAGCGAGGTAGCGAGAAACCGCTCCATCCAACCGCACCGTCATGTTGTATCATTAGATGCCGGTGAGCATAATGGTTGGGGCGCTAAGGAAGTTTTAAGCTTGCCTATAATTTAGCGGCAATTTGAGCCATATACGCCACAGTTCACATGAAATCTCAGCTCTTAAACAAGCCTTCGACCGCGCTACGGTGGTTTTGTTTTTGCTTGATGGTTTCCTGCGCCCGCGTAATCTCGGCCTGCAGGCCCGCGATATAGTCTTCAAG
>JBDHTV010000271.1:0-2578 GCA_039808825.1 Bdellovibrionales bacterium
GCGCTCGCAGGCGTGCTCGAACCCTGGCTGCACTTGCGCCGCCGCATTCAAAGCAGAATTAAGCCATCAACCTAACCGCGTATTGTAAACCGAAAGTGAGGAAATCATGATTGAAGTTATTCTGATGGAGCGCATTGAGCGTCTCGGCCAGCTGGGCCAAGTGGTCAAGGTTCGCCCGGGTTATGCCCGCAACTATCTGCTGCCGCAGAAGAAGGCGTTGCGCGCCACCAAGAGCAATCTCGCGTTCTTTGAACAGCAACGCGCCGTTTTCGAAGCGCAGAACGCCAAGCAACGCGCCGAAGCCGAAGCACAAGGCAAGAAGCTGGAAGGGCTGCATGTCATGCTCATCCGCCAGGCCAGCGACAGCGGCCAGCTCTATGGCTCGGTCACTGCGCGCGACGTGGCGGATGCCGCGAGCGAAGCCGGCCATAAGATCGAACGCCGCTTTGTCGAGATCAGCACACCGATCAAGGCGCTGGGCTTGTTCCCGGTCAAGGTCAAGCTGCACGCCGAAGTCACTGTGATGGTCACGGTAAACGTCGCGCGTACGGAAGACGAAGGCAAGCTGCAGGAACAGCGCGGCGCCGCTGTCAACGTCAAGGCAGAAGCTCCGGCCGAAGCTGCGGCTGCAGCCCCGGCAGAAACCACCCCGGAAGTAGCGGCTTAATTTATCAGCCCTCAACGGCGGGCGGATGCACGTAAGCCTCAGGCTTCCTTGCTTGCGCTCAGCAAAGGCGATCTGTTCAATACAGATCGCCTTTTTGTTTTTTTGGCGGCTTATGCTTGCACGCTACAAAATCAGGGCGGACAGGGCGTTGAAATTGAAAAACCGCTTGGCGGAGGCGATGCCAAGCCTATGATGAAAGCTTCATTCTGATTCCACCAGTATCCGGACGAGTTGCAGTCGCCCATGTCACAAAAAATCCTGATGTGTCCGCCGGACCATTTCGCGGTCAATTACGTTATTAATCCGTGGATGCAAGACCATATCGGCGGCACGGAAGCGACCCTGTCCCGCACGCAGTGGCAAAACCTGCACGACAAGATCGCGGCGCTTTGCCCCGTCGCTATCCAGCCTCCGCAGCCGGGGCTGCCCGATCTGGTTTTTACCGCTAATGCCGGACTGGTTTACAAGAATATTGCCATTGTCAGCCGCTTCCGTAATACGGAGCGGCAAGGCGAAGAGCCGCACGATACGGCGATTTTCCGGCAACTTGGCTTCAATATCGCGCCCTGGCCGCAGGATGTCCTGTTCGAGGGCGCGGGCGATGCGCTATTCGACCGGGTCGAGGATATTCTCTGGCTGGGTTTCGGATTCCGCAGCGACGCCCGTGCGGCGATCACGCTCAAGCAGTTCCTGCCCGTCAAGATTATCACGCTGCAACTGGTCGACCCGCGCTTCTATCATCTCGACACATGCTGGTGCCCGCTCAAGGGCGGCTACGTCATGTATTATCCGGCAGCTTTTTCGCAGGATTCGCAAGAACTGATCGCCAAGCACTTCGCGCCGCATAAGCGGATTGCGGTCAGTGAAGTCGATGCGATGGGCTTTGCCTGCAATACGGTCAATATCGGCGATAACATCCTGCTCAACTATGCTTCGCCCGATTTGCAAGCGGCGCTGCGCAAAGCCGGATTCCATGTCCATCTTTGTCCGCTCAGTGAATTCATGAAGGCGGGCGGTGCCGCCAAATGCTTGACGCTCAAACTGCAGGAGCCCGAGCGGCTCTAACTATTCAAGCCCCGCGCCACGCAGCGTCAATTGCCGGATATTGTCCCGGCGATAGCGCAGCGTGTCTTTCAACGCCTGAGGTCCTGGCCTTGTCATCAGATGCTGCGGCACGGCGTCCACGCTTTCGTTGATGGTGCTGTCCGGCACTTGCTGGATACGCTCATAGAGCGTTGCGTCAGACTGCAGCGCCTGCTTGACGGCCGCCACGCGATAACGGTCGGCAAACATCAGGTCATTGAGGATGGAAGCGCTCATGTGACCGCGAAACAGCGGCCCTGCGCCCTTCCCGATCTTGCCATAATATTGCAGCGAGCGGCCCCAATCGATATAGGCGACAGGCGGCTGCGGAATTGAAGCCGCCGCAACATCGGCTACGTAATTATAGGAACGGCAATCACTGCGCATGACCCACGTGTTGAATGCATGCGAGAAGGCAAAGTCTTTATCGCGCGCGAGAATATTTTTCGCCAACTCGCCTTCCAACGCGCCAAGGTCGCGTGAATTTGGAAATGCGCGGTAAGAAACGGAAGCATAGCGCGTGGGGGTATGCGGCGCCGCTTGTTCCCAGATTAAACTGGGCGGCACGGCAAAATCGACCGCGTGGCCCAGGCGCGCGACAATCGCCTCGCGGCTGATCTGGTTGCGCTGGTCCGTCGCATCCGGAAAAGTTTTGGCGATAACCAGCCGCCCGGCGGCATCCATCATCCAACCAGGCCTGCATTCACCTTGAATAGTGGGAACCTGCGCCAGTTCTCTTCCGTTAAGCGGACGAAACGCCTGCCCCGTGATCACGGCATTCGCTCGCCATTGCTGCGCAACGGCGTTGATATCGTCAGAGAAGGTGTT
>JBDHTV010000272.1:0-2574 GCA_039808825.1 Bdellovibrionales bacterium
TTTGACAGCGTCAACGAAATCGCTATCCTGTCCGTGGGCCGTAACACCCCAACGTGTTGCAACTTACATAGGATGTTTCATCCATGACGCAGAATGCTGCCGTCGCGGTACAGGCCGGTCAGGCCGCCGCTCCCGCCGGTTCCCCCATCGCGCAACCGGCCACCAAGCCAAAATGCCCCAATTTCTCGAGCGGCCCCTGCGCCAAGCGTCCCGGCTGGTCGCCGGAAGTCTTGAGCAAGGCCATTCTCGGCCGTTCGCATCGCTCCAAGCCGGGCAAGGCGCGGCTGCAGGAAGCGATCAATCTGTCCCGCCAGATTCTCGAATTGCCGGCTGACTATCATCTCGGCATCGTCGCCGCGTCCGATACCGGCGCGGTCGAAATGGCGCTATGGTCGCTGCTCGGCGCGCGGCCGGTCGATGTCTTTGCCTGGGAATCCTTCGGCAAGGACTGGGTGACCGATATCGTCAAGCAGCTCAAGCTGCCGAATGTCCGCACTTTCACCGCCGATTACGGCAAACTGCCCGACCTCAAGCAGGCCGATCCGAGCCACGACATCGTCTTCACCTGGAACGGCACGACGTCAGGCGTGCGCGTGCCGAACGCCGACTGGATCGCGGCGGACCGCGAAGGGCTGACGATCTGTGACGCAACCTCCTCCGCCTTCGCCATTCCGATGGAATGGAACAAGCTCGATGTCGTGACCTATTCCTGGCAGAAGGTGCTGGGCGGCGAGGCGGCGCATGGCATTTTGATCTTGAGCCCGCGTGCCATCGCCCGGTTGGAAAGCTATAAACCCGCCTGGCCGATGCCGAAGCTGTTCCGCATGACCAAGGACGGCAAGGCCAATCTCGGCATCTTCGCGGGTGAGACGATCAACACGCCCTCCATGCTCTGTGTCGAAGACGTGATCGACGCGCTCAACTGGGCACAAAGCGTTGGCGGCGCGAAAGGGCTGCAGGCGCGGACGCAGGCGAGCTTCAAAGCCATCGCCGACTGGGTTGCCAAGACCCCGTGGGTCGCTTTCCTTGCCGAAAAGCCAGAGGAATGCTCGCCGACTTCCGTGACGCTCAAGGTGGTCGATCCTGCCATCACGGCATTGCCCGCCGAAGAGCAGGCCGCCTTCTGCAAAAAGCTTTCCGACGCGCTCGAAAAGGCCGGTGTCGCCTATGACATCAACGGCTATCGCGACGCGCCGCCAGGGCTGCGCATCTGGTGCGGTTCGACCGTCGAAGCGAGTGATGTCGCGGCGCTGATGCCGTGGCTCGACTGGGCCTTCGCGACCACGAAAGCTGCTTTAGCCAAAGCCTGATTGCTTTTCCGCAAACTTTGCCCGCCGCCCTGTGCGGCGGGTCATTACCCATGGAGTTTCCAATGCCCAAAGTCCTTATCAGCGATGCCCTGAGCCCCGCCGCCGTCAAGATTTTCCAGGAGCGTGGTGTCGAAGTTGACCAGAAGAACGGTTTGAAGCCGGATGAGCTCAAGGAGATCATCGGTCAATATGACGGCCTCGCAATCCGTTCCAACACCAAGGTGACGAAGGATATCCTCGCCGCCGCGACGAAGCTCAAGGTCGTGGGCCGCGCCGGTATCGGCGTCGATAATGTCGATGTGCCGGCGGCTACCGGGCGCGGCGTCATCGTCATGAACACGCCGTTCGGCAATTCCATCACCACCGCCGAACACGCTATCGCGCTGCTCTTCGCCGTCGCGCGGCAGATTCCGGCGGCGAGCGCCTCCACCCATGCCGGGAAGTGGGAGAAGAACAAGTTCATGGGCGTCGAGCTTTATGGCAAGACGCTCGGCATCATCGGCTGCGGCAATATCGGCGCGATCGTCGCCGACCGCGCGCTGGGGCTCAAGATGAAGGTCATTGCGTTTGACCCGTTCCTGTCGGTCGAGCGCGCCCAGCAGCTTGGTATCGAGAAGGTCGAGCTTGACGCGCTGCTGCCGCGCGCCGACTTCATCACGCTGCATACGCCACTGACCGAGCAGACCAAGGGTATCCTGAACGCCGCCGCGATTGCCAAATGCAAGTCGGGCGTGCGTATCATCAATTGCGCGCGCGGCGGTCTGGTGGACGAGGCGGCGCTCAAGGCGGCGCTGGAATCCGGCCATGTCGCTGGTGCTGGCTTCGACGTGTTTTCGGAAGAGCCGGCTAAGACCAATGTGCTGTTCGGGCTCGAGAATGTCGTCTGCACGCCGCATCTCGGCGCCGCGACCAACGAGGCGCAGGAGAATGTCGCGCTGCAGGTCGCCGAGCAGATCAGCGATTTCCTGATGACCGGCGCAGTCGTCAACGCGCTCAATATGCCCTCCGTTTCGGCGGAAGATGCGCCGAAGCTGCGCCCCTATATGAAGCTCGCCGAGCAGCTCGGCAGCCTCGCGGGCCAGACGGTGGAAACCGGCGTCAAGGCCGTGACCATCGAATATGAAGGCCAGGTCGCGGGCGTCAACACCAAGCCGCTGACCGCGGTCGCGCTCAAGGGGCTGTTGCAGCCGCTGATGGAAAGCGTGAACATGGTCAACGCACCCGTGATTGCCAAAGAGCGTAACATCAATGTCAGCGAAACGCG
>JBDHTV010000273.1:0-2568 GCA_039808825.1 Bdellovibrionales bacterium
GTATTGGTGATGGCCGAGACATCGGCGATCTCGATCGGCACCAGCTGGGTCGGCGGCGCAATCGGCGGCAGGAAAACGGGCAGACCGAGCCAGAGCACGAGCAGGACCGCACCATGGCCCGCGACCGAACCCAAGAGCGCGCGGCGCAGATGCTGGTCCGGCGCGGCAAAGCGGCTTTCAGTACGCCAATCGGGGGGATAATCCATCGTCATCACCGGCTCAGGGCTGCGGCCCCGCCGGCAATTCCGCGACCAGCGCCACCTTGTTATAGCCCGCCGCCGTCACCAGCCCCATGAGCTTAATCACTTCGCCATAATTGATGCTGCTGTCGCCGCGCACGAAGATCCGCGCATCGGCGTTCGCGCCGGTAATGGCCTTGAGCCGGTTGATCAGCGCTTCGGGCTCGAGCTGGGTTTGCTGCAGGTAAATCTTGCCGCGCGCGTCGATGGTGATGACGAGCGGCTCCTTGTCCTGGCTGACCGAGCGGGCATTGGTCTTGGGTAGATCGACCGGCACGGCGACGGTGAGCAGCGGCGCGGTGATCATGAAGACGATCAGCAGCACGAGCATGACATCGACCAGCGGCGTCACATTGATATCGGCATTGCGCCGCCAGCTGCGGCGGCGGCCGCGTCCGGCCGCGGCGGCATTGACCCCCATCGCCATGATCGCTCCTCCTCAGGCCGCGGTTTTCTGATCTTCAAGATTGCGCGACAGCATCGCGCTGAAGTCGTTGGCGAAATTATCGAGCCGGTCGGCATAGCGGCCGATATCGTTCGCGAACTTGTTATAGGCGGCGGTCGCCGGGATGGCGGCGATGAGGCCGATGGCGGTCGCGAGCAGCGCTTCCGCAATGCCCGGCGCGACCACGGCGAGCGAGGTGTTCTGCGCCCCGGCGATGCCGATGAAGCTGCGCATGATGCCCCAGACCGTGCCGAACAGGCCGATGAAGGGCGCGACCGACGAGACGGAGGCGAGGAAGGTCATCCAGGCTTCGATCTGCGCCAGCTCGCGCGCGATGGTCGCGCCCATGACGCGCTCGACGCGGGCCTGCAGATTGCTCCGGGCATTGGCGGTGGTGAGTTGCCCCTTCTCGGTCGCGGTACGCCATTCCTTCATGCCGGCGGCGAAGACGGCCTGCACCGGGTCGGCGGGCCGCTTGCCGATCTTTTCATAGAGCATGTCGAGCGAATGGCCGGACCAGAAACGCTCCTCGAAGCGCTGCGCGCCGCCGGTCAGCTTGCGCAGCTTGAAAGCCTTATCAAAAATGACGGCCCAGGTGATGACGGACAACACGAGCAGGCCCAGCATCACGCACTTGCCGAACAGGTCGGCATGGCCGAACAGGCCCAGCACCGACAAATCCACCGGACCGACCGACCCTGCGAGTTGCGCTGTTTCTACGACCTTGGGTTCCATCTTGCTTCCTGCTCCTTATGCTTGAGTCACGCCGCAGCGGGTATGACGAAGGGTAAAAATGCTTGCCGCAGCGCTTCCGGCAGCCGCTTGGCCCGGCCATCCGGGCCGATCGCCACCACGGTGATTTGCGCTGTGGTCAGTTGCCGTTCTTCATGGCGTATGGATTGCCGCATGTCCAGTCTGCTGGCGCCGATGGCGCCCAATTCCGTCACAATATCGAGTTCGTCATCCAGCAGGGCCGGCGCGTGATACTCTACTGAGCAACTTCTTACGGCGAAAATAAGGCCGTGCTGCGCTTTCAGCGCCTGATGATCGACCTGCAGCGCCCGCAGATATTCAGTGCGGGCGCGCTCGAAAAAACGCAGGTAATTGGCGTAATAGACGATGCCGCCCGCGTCGGTGTCTTCATAATAAACCCGCAGGCGCCAGCGATGCGGGCGGAGGTTGGCGGCGGGTTCAGTCATCGCCCGCATCCGTCAAGTTTTCGGCGGTATCCGGTTGCAGGCCGAGCTGGCGCGCGGGCGGCAGCGGCAGTTCGAGATAGCGGAAGCCGGCATCGGTCAACATGCGGCCGCGCGGCGTGCGCGCCACCATGCCTTCCTGCAGCAAATAGGGCTCGATCACTTCGTCGACCATATCGCGCTGCTCGGCGAGCGCGGCGGCAATCGTTTCGACCCCGACCGGACCGCCGCCATAATTCTCGCCGATCAGGCGCAGATAACGCCGATCCATCGCATCGAAGCCGCGGCCATCGACATCGAGCCGGTTCAGCGCGGCATCCGCCGCCGCCGCGTCAACGACCGCTTTGCCCGCCACGGCGGCAAAATCGCGCACCCGGCGCAGCAAGCGTGCGGCGATGCGCGGCGTGCCACGGGCGCGGCGCGCGATCTCCGCCGCGCCGTCATCGGTCAAATGCATTTCCAGCAGGCGCGCGGCGCGCGCGACGATCACGGCAAGCTCGTCCGGGGCATAGAAATAGAGCCGCAGCGGAATGCCGAAACGCTCGCGCAAGGGCCGGGTGATTAGACCCGAACGCGTCGTCGCGCCCACCAGCGTGAAGGGCGGCAGGTCGATACGCACCGAGCGCGCGGCAGGCCCCTCGCCGATCATCAAATCGAGCTGGAAATCCTCCATCGCCGGATAAAGAAT
>JBDHTV010000274.1:0-2557 GCA_039808825.1 Bdellovibrionales bacterium
TCGATACCGGGCTTCCAGCGCGCATCCGGCGACCAGAACAGCCGCACCACCGCGCCGAGCAGAATGGCTAACACCAGCGCTTCAATCCAGGCGCGACCAAAGATTGCCGCTTCGGCATGTTCGAGCAGCTTCGATGCAATGCTGATGGCGACGCACAGCACTATACCATGCAGTATGGGAGCATATTTTGTGCCAAAGTCATTCTTCATATTTACTCAAATTCAAGTCTGAAAAGTTCATGCTTATATTTTACTGCCCATGACTGATACGAAGAATACTGCCGTTTGTTTTAGAGATATCAATTTCGGCAACCCCGCCCATTACTTCTTCCGGCAAGGTTCCTTCCACCGTCCATACGCCTTCATGCAGGACAGCCTTCAAAGGCCGCTCACGTTTCAGGACTTCTTCGCCATAAATTGGCAGCAAAACCGCTTCCGCGATACGCACCGCCGTGGCGCTATCCGGCACAACGCCATTGGGCGGAACGTAATTGAAAGCGGGCGTTTCGACCGCAAAGGCAGAAAAAAACCAGCATAGCAGCACCATTTGTCCGACAGTGCAAACAGCATGATGTGTTTTTATGTGCATCGATCTGCTTTTGATTAAAGTTGTTTTTGCGCTACTAGCTTTCATTCTTATCTTGATCGTTTTTCTTGATTTTATCTTTCTGCGCAGTTTTTTGCCAAACCACAAAGCAGCCGGAGCGACTGTCCTCCCACTCCGCAAGCAATCCGTTGGCCACTAATGCAGTAGTCCCTAGGGTGAATCCTGTCCAGAAACTTAGTCCAAACGCCATATGAACAGCTAAACCTACGACACAGCACAGAGCAAGCCAGATCATGGGCATTGTAGGAGCGCACCCGTTTTCACGCAAGAATCGACATACTCTTGCTCCGCAAGAGGAAAGGCTAAACTAAACGAGGCTGCCAGTACGAAAGATAACATCAGCAAGCCAAGAAAAACTATTTGCTTTCGTGATGGCTTGCGCATGTCTTTCGCGCCCCCCTAAGTCAGTCTAAAGCCCTTGTTGTAATGATTTGACGAAATCGGAAAGGCCGACCTGGCGGCGACGCTTCAGGCGTTCGCTATTCAGGATTGCCTGCACATGCGCCACGCTCTGGTCGAGATCACGATTGACGATGACATAGTCATATTCCGCCCAATGACTCATTTCGTCGGAGGCTTTGGCCATGCGGCGAGCGATTTCCTCCTCCGTATCCTGCGCGCGGGTATGGATGCGGCGCTCAAGCTCACGCCATGACGGCGGCAGGATGAAAACGCTGACAAGGTCTTCGCGCGCCTTTTCCGCCAGCTGCTGCGTACCTTGCCAATCGATATCGAACAGCACATCGCGGCCGGCGGCGAGATTGGCCTCCACCGCGGCGCGCGGCGTACCGTAATAATTACCGAATACCTTGGCGTGTTCGAGCAGCTCGTTACGGTTGACCATCAGGTTGAATTCGGTCGGATCAGTGAAGAAATAATGCGTGCCGTGCAGTTCGCCCGGGCGGCGCTGGCGCGTGGTCACCGAAATGGACAAGGCCAGATGCCGGTCGAGCGACAGCAGCTGGCGCGAAATCGTGGTTTTGCCCGCGCCGGAGGGCGAGGACAGCACGAGCATCAGGCCGCGGCGTTGAATTTCCGTCATTGCATAAGAATCAGACATGGCGTCAAACTATTGCGAATAATCGAATCTTTATAGCGGCTTTCGAGAGTCATGCAAAATCCTAAACATATCGCCATCACGGGCGCTTCGAGCGGCATTGGTGCGGCGCTGGCGTTGGGTTATGCCGCGCCTGGCGTGACGCTCAGCCTGCACGGCCGTGACACGGCAAGGCTGCAACGTATAGCAACGCAGGTGCAAGCCTGCGGCGCGCAGGCAAACATCGCGACCGGCGATGTGACGGACCGCGACCAGATGACCAGATGGCTTGCGATGCGTGCCTCCGCTTTGTCACTTGATCTCGTCATTGCCAATGCCGGCATTTCGGCGGGCACCGGCGGCGGTGGCGAAAGCCTGGCGCAGGCCGAACAGATTTTCGCCGTCAATGTCAACGGCGTGCTCAATACGGTGCATGGCGCATTGCCAAGCATGCGGGCGCAAAGGCGCGGGCAGATTGCGGTCATGGCCTCGCTGGCTGGTTTTCGCGGACTGCCCAGCTGTCCCACCTATTCGGCCAGCAAGGCCGCCGTGCGCCTGTATGGCGAAGGGCTGCGCGGCGAGCTGCTGGGCAGCGGCGTCCGTGTCTCCGTCATCTGCCCCGGTTATATCCGGACGCCGATGACGGCGGTCAACAACTTCAAAATGCCGTTCCTGATGGATGCGGACGAAGCAGCACAGCTTATCAAGCGCGGGCTCGCGGCGAACAAGGCACGGATCGCCTTCCCCTTCCCGCTCTATGCCACGGTGTGGTTGCTGGGCTTGCTCCCACCCAGCTGGACGGACGGTATGCTGTCGCGCCTACCCAAAAAAGGCTGAGTTACTCCGCCGCGGCGAGCGCGAGATCGGATGGAATTTCACCGTCGCGCACCGCTTCGGCCTGACTCAGGTCGACCG
>JBDHTV010000275.1:0-2555 GCA_039808825.1 Bdellovibrionales bacterium
ATATGATGGTCCTGCAAGCATTGCAGCCGCGCGGCATAGGGCAACTCCGGCGCGGCACCGGCGATGACACCCATGATGCGCCAGAAGCTATTCTGCGGCTTGGCGTAATATTGCTGCTGGCGCAATGACTCGACGCCGGGCAGCGAGCCCAGGATCAGCAGCCGCGCATCGACGCGCGCGACCGGCGGAAAGCCGATGCGCTGCGTCATGCCGCGCGCCGTGGTTCAATCCACGCGATAGTTCGGAGCTTCCGCCGTGATCTGGATATCATGGACATGACTTTCCTTGAGCCCAGCGTTGGTGATGCGGACAAATTGCGCCCGCTCCTGCAGCTCCTTGATCGTGCCCGCGCCGGTATAGCCCATGCCGGCACGCAGGCCGCCGATGAGCTGGTGGATGACCTGGCCGACCGGCCCTTTGTATGGCACGCGGCCCTCGACGCCTTCCGGCACCAGCTCGAGCGGATCCTGGCCCTGCTTCTGGAAATAGCGGTCGGCGGAGCCCTTCGCCATCGCGCCGAGCGAGCCCATGCCGCGATAGGATTTATAGGCGCGGCCCTGATAGAGGATCTTGTCGCCCGGCGCTTCTTCCGTGCCGGCGAACATGCTGCCCATCATGACGCAATCGGCGCCCGCCGCGATCGCCTTGACCATATCGCCCGAATATTTGATGCCGCCGTCGGCGATGACCGGGATATTTTGCTTATGGCATTCCTCCGCCGCGTCCATCACGGCAGTGAGCTGCGGCACGCCGACGCCCGCGATCATGCGCGTGGTGCAGATGGAGCCGGGGCCAATGCCGACCTTGACGGCATCCACCCCAGCATCGATCAGTGCCTTGGCGGCGTCGCCGGTCGCGATATTGCCCGCGACGATCTGCGTCGCGTTGCTGAGACGGCGCGCGAGGCGCACCTGCTCCAGCACTTTTTCCGAATGGCCATGCGCGGTATCGATCACCAGCACGTCCACGCCCGCATCGAATAGCGCGGCGGCACGCTGCAGGCCGTTGTCGCCGGTGCCGGTCGCGGCAGCGACGCGCAGACGGCCCTTCTCGTCCTTGCAGGCGTTGGGATATTGCCGCGCTTTTTCGATATCCTTGACCGTTACCAGGCCGATGCAGCGATAGGCATCGTCCACCACCAGCAGCTTCTCGATGCGGTTCTGGTGCAGCAGCTTCTTGGCTTCGTCGCTCGCGACGCCTTCGCGCACGGTGACGAGCTTGTCCTTCGTCATCAGCTCGGCGACCGGCTGCTGCATATTGCTGGCGAAGCGGACATCGCGGTTGGTCAGGATGCCGACGAGCTTGCCCGAAGGCTGCTCGACCACCGGGATGCCGGAAATCTTGAAATCGGCCATCAGGCGGAGGGCGGAAACCAGCGGCGCTTCCGGCGTGATCGTGATCGGGTTCACGACCATGCCCGACTCATAACGCTTGACGCGCTTGACTTCCTCGGCCTGCGCCTCGGGCGTCATATTGCGGTGGATAACGCCGATGCCGCCCGCCTGGGCCAGCGCGATAGCGAGGCCCGATTCCGTCACCGTATCCATCGCGGCGGAGAGCAGCGGAATGCCGAGCCTGATGCTTTTGGTCAGCTGCGTCGCGGTCGAAACGTCAGCGGGCAAAACGCCCGAAGCGCGCGGCACGAGCAGCACGTCGTCGAAGGTCAGGGCATCGCGGAAACGGGATGTGGCGGGGGCAATCGCAGCGGTCATGGCGCAACTTTCATATTTAAGCTGAATGGAAGTTGCAGCGCACTATAACCACAAAAACAGGGGAAGTCCAAACGCGATTTTGTTTGCTTAAACAAGAGCTAGCGGCCCGTTCCGCGCAACTATTGCCGCGCAAAATGGGCTTGCCCGGCGGTCGCGAAACGCCTAATTGTTGAGAGTTTGCAGTTATCTGGCCCGTCCGGGCCGCTAGGGAGTCCGACGCATGATTTATCTGGATTGGCAGGAACAGGATGAAGCCGCGGCCACGCGCCTGATCGAGGCGGTGAATGCCGAGGCACCCTACCAGCTGCCCAAGGGCAAAACCAAGATCAAGAGCGCCGCGCTACCGTTCTATGAAGAATACAAATTCTACAGCATGGCCGACACGACGCTGCCCGCGCCGAACGAGCGCTTCATGTTGCACAAGGCAGGCGACGTGAATTTGATGAACTGGACCAACGAGCCGATCTACCGCGTCAACGACAAGGCGCCGATCAAGCTCGACCGCAAGACCGTCGTACCCTATGCCAAATTCTTCTTCCATTATGTGCGCGGCCAGCTCGGCCGCTTCATCATCGTCGAGAAGCCGGAAGAAGTGAGCTGGCTCGCCAACGCGACCGACGACGAAAAGAAGAACGTCAATGAAAAGCTGCTGCCGCTGACCTACAAGGGCATTGGCCGCGACAATCTCTTCACCCTCACCGGCACGGTCGTGTTCAAGAACGCGCTGTTCCGCACCGATATCAAGATCGCGCCGATGGAAATGGACGCGTTCGATACCGAGATGGACGAGAACGAGCATTTCACCATCGGGCAGATGAAGCTGACCAACGAAGAGCTGCTGCT
>JBDHTV010000276.1:0-2543 GCA_039808825.1 Bdellovibrionales bacterium
GGGCGCTGGGCCGCCGCGCGTGGGCTGCCGCGTACCATGGGGCATCGCGCCGGGATGGAGGCGCTCAACCGCACGCTGCATGCCGCGCGTCACCTGCCAATCAGCCATCTCACCATCTATAGCTTTTCGGCCGAGAACTGGCGGCGGCCGCTTGAAGAAGTGCAGGAGTTGATGGGACTGCTGCGCTTTTATCTGCGCAGCGAGCTGGCGAATCTGCACCGCGAAAATATCCGCCTGCGCATCATCGGCGAGCGCAGTATGCTGGCACCCGATATCGTCGCGATGATCGACCACGCGGAAGAGCTGACGGCGCGCAATACGGCCTATACCCTCAATGTCGCGTTGAGCTACGGCTCGCGGCAGGAGATTACGGCGGCGGCGCGTCAGCTGGCGCAGCAGGTCGCGGCGGGCGCGTTGCGACCGGAAGAGATCGACGAGGCGGCGCTGGGTGCCGCCCTCTATACCCATGATACGCCGGATGTCGATCTGATCATCCGCACCAGCGGCGAACAGCGCCTCTCGAATTTCCTGCTCTGGCAGGCTGCTTATGCCGAATTCGTTTTCCTTGATACGCTGTGGCCGGATTTTGGCGAGCCGGAATTGCGCCGGGCGCTGGAAGAATTCACCAAGCGCGAACGCCGCTATGGAGCGACGCTTGGTCAGCGTTGAGTTGCGTCAGCGTGCCCTGTCCGGCGTCGTGCTGATCGCATTGGCGCTCGGCGCTTTATGTTTTGGGACTGCAAGCTCGGCGCTGCTGATCGCGGCGCTCGGCATCGGCGGCATCAGCGAATGGGTGCGGCTGCAAAAGCCGCCGCAGCAACGGTTGTTTGAAATCATCAGCATCATCTGTGTCGTCTTGGTGCTTGGCGTCGGCTATTTCCTGCGTCCCGTGGCGGGCGCGATGCTGACGGTTGTGCTGATGCTGGCGCTGTTTTTGCTCGCCGCCCGGCTCGATTTCGAACGGGCGGGGTGGATCGCGCTCGGCTTGCCTTATATGGGCGGCGGCTGCCTGGCGCTGCTCGCCATCCGGTTGTTTCCGGAGCATGGTTTCGGGCTGACGCTCTATCTGCTGCTCGTCGTCTGGGGCACCGATATCGGGGCTTATTTCGCGGGTCGTCGCCTGGGCGGCCCCAAATTGCTGCCGCAGGTCAGCCCGTCCAAGACTTGGTCGGGGTTGCTGGGCGGCATGTGCTGCGCCGCCTTGCTTGCGACTGCGATGGCCTATAGCCTCTCACTACGGCTACCGGCGGTGGCGGGCGGTATGGCGCTGGTGCTGGCGGTCATCGCGCAAATCGGCGATCTGTTTGAGTCGTATGTCAAAAGACGTTGCGGTGCGAAAGATAGCGGTCATCTGATCCCCGGTCATGGCGGCATCCTCGATCGTATCGATGGGCTGGTCTTTGCCGCCCTGTTTCTGGTAATGTTCCAGGCGTTGGTAGGAGAAAAAATCGCATGGTGGTAACAAGCGCCGTCCGGCAGCCGCAGCCCGCAACAGCGCGCAAGCGCGTCACGATTCTCGGTTCGACCGGCTCGGTCGGCACGCAAACGATTGACCTGATTCAGCGTGATCCGGCGCGTTATGAGCTTGTGGCGCTGACCGCCAACAAGAATGTCGCCTTGCTGGCGGAGCAGGCCAGGCAGCTGCGCCCCGCTGTCGCGGTCGTGGCTGACCCGGCGCAATATGACGCGCTCAAGCAGGCGCTGGCCGGTACCGATATCGCCGTGGCGGCCGGGCCGCAGGCGGTGGTGGAAGCCGCGCAAATGCCAAGCGATTGGGTCATGGCCGCGATTGTCGGTGCAGCCGGTTTACCCGCGACCTTTGCTGCGGCGCAGCGTGGCGCGACGGTCGCCTTTGCCAATAAGGAAACGCTGGTATGCGCGGGACCGTTGATGATGGATCTCGTGGCGCGCACCGGCGCGGCGCTGCTGCCGGTCGATAGCGAGCATAACGCCATCTGGCAGGTCTTTGAGAGCGAACGGCGTGACGCCATTACGCGGTTGATTTTGACCGCGTCGGGCGGCCCCTTCCGGCGCAGTAGCCTGACCGAAATGGCCAAGGTAACCGCGGCGGAAGCGATCAAGCACCCGGTCTGGTCGATGGGCGCGAAAATCTCCATCGACAGCGCCACGATGATGAACAAGGGGCTTGAGATCATTGAAGCCTGCTTCCTGTTCGCGATGCCGGAAGCAAAGGTGGATGTGGTCGTGCATCCGCAATCGGTCATTCACAGCATGGTCGAATATGCCGATGGCTCGGTGCTGGCGCAGCTCGGTTCGCCCGACATGCGCACGCCGATAGGCTATGCACTGGCCTGGCCCGACCGTATGGCAACGCCCGCCGCGCGGCTCGATCTTGCCAAAATCGGCCAGTTGACTTTCGAAGCGCCGGATCCGGAACGCTTCCCGGCGCTCAAGCTCGCGCGACAGGTGCTCCAGGCGGGCGGTACGGCGCCAGCGCTGCTCAATGCGGCGAACGAGGTTGCGGTGCAGGCTTTCCTCGAAAATCGTATCGGCTTCCTTGATATTGCCGCGATTTGCACCAA
>JBDHTV010000277.1:0-2521 GCA_039808825.1 Bdellovibrionales bacterium
TGTGTAGTGATCCGTTCCGAAATTACCATTCCGGGCAAGGGCAACGCCATCGTCCAGGTCGATATGAAAGACATCCGCACCGGCATCAAGACCGAAGTGCGTTATCGCACGCAGGAAACTGTGGAGCGCGTGCAGGTCAACGAACAGGACATGCAGTTCCTGTTCTCGGAAGGCGATCTGTTTACCTTCATGGATCAGGAATCGTTCGAGCAGATGACCATTCCGCGCGACGTGATTGGAGATCCCGCTGTCTTCCTGCAGGATGGCATGATTTGCTCGGTCAAGAGCTTCGAAGGTGCCGCGCTCGCTGTCGAGTTGCCGCCGAGCGTCGTGCTGACGATTACGGAAGCCGATCCGGTCGTGAAGGGCCAGACGGCCTCGTCGTCCTATAAGCCCGCCATCCTCGAAAACGGCGTGCGCATTCTCGTGCCGCCGTTCATCGAAGCGGGCACGCGCGTCGTCGTCGGCACCGCCGAAGGGAACTACGTCGAACGCGCCAAGGATTGATGCCGTGGCGGTTCGTAGTGCACTGATAACAGTGATGGAGCGGGCGGTCGAAAAGGCCGCCAAGGGATTGCGCCGTGATTTTGGCGAGGTCGAGCATCTGCAGATCTCCCGCAAAGGTCCCGGCGATTTCGTCAGTAATGCCGATCTGAAGGCGCAGGAAATTCTGCGCGCCGAACTCGCCAAGGCGCGGCCGGAATTCGGCTTCATCATGGAAGAGGGCGACGAGAAGCAGACGGATAAGCCGTATCGCTGGATCATCGACCCGCTCGATGGTACCACGAATTTTCTGCATGCCGTACCGCACTGGGCGATTTCGGTCGCCGCCGCGCAGGGCGACCAGATCATTGCTGGTATGGTCTATAACCCCATCACGGACGAAATGTTCTGGGCCGAGAAGGGCGTGGGGGCCTATTGCAACCATCAGCGCCTTCGCGTTTCCGCGCGTACCGATTTAAGCGAATGTTTGATAGCCACCGGCATTCCATTCAAAGGGCATAACAATCCGGACTTCATGGCCCAGCTGGGGCGCATTGCATCGCAAATCGCCGGTACGCGCCGCTTCGGCTCCGCCGCGCTTGATCTGGCTTATGTCGCGGCCGGCCGTTTTGACGGCTATTGGGAAACCGGTGTGCATATTTGGGATATCGCGGCGGGTATTCTGCTGGTCACGGAAGCCGGTGGTAAAGTCGTCTCACTGCAGCCGAACGTTTTGCCGCTGGTCTCCGGCGCGCTCGTCGCCAGCAACCAGGGCATCCACGATCAGTTCGTCAAGATCATCAAGGGCTAAACACCGCCCATGACCCTATTTTGTGGGTCATGGGCAGCGTTCTTACGCCTGCGACTTTATATTCTACAGGCCGCGGCGATGCCGGTTTGACGGGAGCCGCAGATGATGCCTTCGATGTGCTTGGCAGCATATATTGGTCGAGATAAGCGCGCATGGTGCTGCCGTTGGCCGCTCGATAAGCTTCATAATCTTGAACGATCCCTGGGTCGGCCCGGTTGATCAGCACAAAGGGTTGCAGAAACCCTTTATCGATAACATGCGCCAATTCGTTGAGCTCTGTGTCGGTGAAGGGTTGGCTTTTGTCGCCACCCTTTTGCATCTCTCTTGCCACCTGAACCATTTTTCCTAAACAATCGGCTTCCTCCTTAAGCGAGTGCCGATAGGCGCCTGCATTAGGAAAAGCTTTCTTATATTCTTTCTCCTGCCACATCATTCTGCAAAGCCCATAGGTCATCCAGGCCATTTTGTCCGGGCTATCCTGTTCAAGTGATGGGTCAAGATGGAGGCTGTGCTTATCGGGTCCAACAGTGGCACGATCATGCAGTTTAATGAAATGCATTTCCTGCGATTGCTGGCTCAGCCATTTCTCGAGCCCCATTTGTGTTAGTCGGTTGTACGGCTCTGCAATAACAGCGTTGATATATTGCGCGCGTGCGCGCTCTTTCTTTCCATTCGCGACCAATACATCAGCCAGGTAGCGATAAGCCGTTTCGCGATAGGGATTCAGCTTGATCGTGTCGCCAAAACTTTTCTCGGCGGCATCATATTGCCCCTGCCTGAATAAGACATCGCTATAGTACAGCGAGGCTTCATAGTTTTTGGGGTCCAGCTCTAATGCCTTTTGATAGCCGGTCTTAGCTTTCTCGAAATCCCCATTTGAGAAAGCATTTTCAGCCTCTTGGAGGATGCTATTAATCGCTGCTTTGTCGGAGTAACGAACTATGGAACCGTCAGTAGGTTGGCTCAGCAGCAGTTCCAGAATTTGGCTTTTGTCGCCAGCCTTCTGCAGCGCGAGCGCGAGGCTATGCGACTGCGCTTGCAGCTGCATGCGTTCATTTTTATCCGTAAGTGTTGTGGCCTTGATATAAAGCGCCCAAGCAAAATGCTCTTTAATCTGCAGGTCATTCGGGTGTTTTTGGAGCCACGCCTCAAGCAAGGGTATGGCATCGACCACCTTGCCGGAATCGTACATTGCCGTGGCTTTGTCGCGCTCTGCATCAGCTGCGG
>JBDHTV010000278.1:0-2513 GCA_039808825.1 Bdellovibrionales bacterium
GACCCGTTATGCGATGAGCTACATCCATGCGCCACGCCATTCCATGCCGTGGCTGAACCATTCAATTTGCCCGGAAATGAACGTCACAAGCTATGCACAAAGTACCCGCATATTTGTTGATCAAATTCTGATTCCCAAGAAGGAGAAATAAGATGTCCGTGCCGACCATCGCAGACATGCTCAAGTACGCCAATTTGCAAATGGCGGCAGAGACATTCTGAAGGTCCGCTATCCAAATCTCTCTACTTCCGCTTTGGGCACTTTGCCGCCATTCCGCTCATTAGCCATTTGCGATCCGTGGACACCCCTTTCCCCAGCCCGTATTCTTGGCGAATCCCAACCAGGAGCTCCTCTCGCATGAAACGATTCCCAGGATTTTTCGCAGCCACGCTGCTTTGTCTTTCCGCAATCACCATCGCCTTCCCGGCCAGCGCCGAGGAAGCCGCGCAACCTGCTGCCGCCGCAACGGCCAACGTGCGGCACGGCAACGTGGTCTGGCGCGGCGAGGTGGATGGCACGGTCGATATTTCGCTGCGCCATCGCACCGTGCGCGCGACCGCGGTTTCCGGGCGCAGTGTGCGGCGCGAGCATCAGCATTTTCGGGTGACGGGATTCCTGCCGGCGCGCGATACCGTGGTACGCCTGGAAGGCGTAGAAGGACAAGGCACGGTGGAGATCACGCAGCAGCCGGATGCCTCGAACAATTTCACCGCCATCGTTCGCCTTGCCAACAGCCAGCCGGGCCGCCAGGAATTCCGCTTTACGCTGGCCTGGTAACGCATGCATTTGCCGTTCGCCCGTATCCTGATGCGTGGCGGCGCACTCCTGCTTCTTGCGCTGCCGGTCTGTCATGCCGATGTGCCGGATGCTCGCGAAGCGTGCGAGCAGCGCAATGCCGCACTGTGCGAAACGAACGGCGTTACGTTCATGCAGGCCGAGCCCTGCCCGGCCACTGCAAAAACCCTGCGCCCCCCGGGCCACGAAGACTGTTCCAAGTCGCTTCAGGCGCAACCCAAGGCTACCCGGGCCGAGCCGGCTCATCCGTCAGCCAGGGCGCCGCACACCAATCTTGCCTATATCGGGCAGATCGAGCGCTGGCTTATCCCGCTCATGGTCATTGGTGGCGGCCTGCTGCTCGGTGCGCTTGCCATCTACCTGCTGTTGCGCAAGCGCCGGCACAAAGGACAACCTGCGGCAAGCCGCGGTCACCCGGCCGTCGTTTTTTTCGCTGCGGGATGCATCGGGCTGGTGGCCGCCTACCATGCGGCTGGCGCGGTGTTTGCACATGTCGATGCCGGTTTCAACAACCACGATTCCGCCGGCCCGGTGCTGATTGCCGGAGGCGCAGCGCTGCTCGCCTTCGTGCTGGTGCTGAACCTGGTATTCGCCCTGAGCGCCCTGACGCTGAATGCGGTGCTACGCCGGCGCCCCGATTAGCCGTTGGCCGGCTTGTTGACCTGTTGCTTGATGATCGGCCCGACCGCGTTCCAGGCCATGTTGCCGGCGATGAACAAGACTGCGGTGCCGATAACGAATTGAACGGCCATCACGATCAGGTCGCGCTGCTGGCGGCTCATCTTGTGCCCGGGGTTGGTGGCCCCGCAGCCCGGGCAGGCTTCGGCCGAGGTATCGACTTGGTGGCCGCAGGCGCGGCACGGAACGAGCGGCATGGCATCTCTCCCTATGATGGCGTGATTATAGGCCGGCCTTGCCGTCGGCGTGCGTGGTAGCATTCGCCGCCATGAATTCGCCTCGCCTGCCGCCCGCCATCCTGATCATGGGCCCGACCGCCTCGGGCAAGACGGCGGTTGCCATGGCGCTGGCCGACCGCTTTCCGGTCGAACTGATCAGCGTCGATTCGGCGCAAGTCTTCCGCGAAATGGATGTCGGCACCGCCAAGCCGGATCGCGCGACGCTGGCACGTTACCCGCACCGGCTCATCGACCTGATTTCGCCGGAAGAAAGCTACTCCACCGCCCGTTTCCGCAGCGATGCGCTGGCGGCGATGGCGGAGATCTCGGCCGCCGGCAAGGTGCCGCTGCTGGTCGGCGGCACGATGCTCTATTTTCGTTCGCTGCTGCACGGGCTTGCCGATCTGCCGCAGGCCGACACGGCCCTGCGCGCCGAGATCGACGCCGAAGCGGCCGCCCTCGGCTGGCCGGCCATGCATGCGAAATTGGCCCATTTTGACCCTTCGACCGCAGCCAGGCTGCACCCGACCGACAGCCAGCGCCTGCAACGCGCACTGGAAATCTACCGCCTGACAGGCCGCCCGATGTCCGAACTGCTGGCTGAAAGCGAGCAGCTCAAGCCGGCCTACGATTTCCTCTCCATCGGCCTGCTGCCCGGCGAGCGCGCCGTGCTGCACGAACGCATCGCCCGCCGCTTCGACGAAATGCTGCTGGCCGGGCTGGACGAGGAAATACAGGGGCTACGCGCGAGATACACGCTGAGCCTGAACCTGCCGTCGATGCGCTGCGTCGGCTATCGCCAGACCTGGGAAGCGCTGGAGG